>JAOACN010000395.1 GCA_026417815.1 Chloroflexaceae bacterium
AGATGTGTATAAGAGACAGTCCTCACCCTGCGCCGCCAGCTCGAAGCGGCCCAGATGCGCGGCGAGATGTATCGGGAGATCTCGGCACGGCTCGACCGGCGCGTGACCGAGTTGACCTCAAGGTGAACCAGCGGCGCAGGTGCGTGTTCAGATTTACCGCAGAGCACGCAGAGAAACGTAAACGTAGCGGGTGAGCTTCTTGAAACTCTTTGCGCCTCTCTGCGGCGCGAATGCGTTCAGTTGATCTGAACACTATCCGGCGCGGGAGCAGGTCGGACGGCAGGGGAATCGCTGCTGGCAGGGCGGCTGCGCCCTTCCATCGCTCCCGGCAAGATTGATCGCCACTATGACCGCATGTTCCCAGGCGCTGGCCGGAAATCCCGGCGAAAACGCCGCGCGTAGCACACCGCTGCTCGCCCCGCTGACGATCCGGCCAGCGCGGATGGACGACATTCACGCTATCCTCGCCCTGCACCGCGAGGCGTTTGCCGACAAGTTCGGCAGCGCGTTCGGACCCGGCGGCGCCGAGCGGGGCATGGCGGCGCTCGCCAGCGCCTGGCAGCGGCAGGGGGCCGCGGCCCTGCGGGGCATGTTCGTGGCCGAGTACCAGCAGCAGATCATCGGCACGACGACGGTGCGTACCTGGGAGATGAGCAGTGACGACAGCGGAGCAGCAGAACTGGCCTTCCACGAAGAACTGGGCCTGTTCGGCGCGGCGCGCTCGCTCTTTGCCCTCTCGCTGCTCGACCACCGCATCCAGCGCGGCGAAGGCTTCGTGACCGATGTGGCCGTGCTGGGACCATACCGGCGCGGAGGTGTGGCCCGCGCCTTGCTGGCGCGCGCCGAACAGGAGGCGCGTCTGCGGGGGAAACGTTTCCTGGGGCTGTACGTTGCGGCGCGGAACGACGCCGCGCGGCGCCTCTATGGCAGCCTGGGCTTCGCTACCGTCCGCGTGCGCCGGTCGCTCCTGGCATGGCTCATCTTCGGCCAGGGTAGCTGGCACTATATGCGTAAGGATCTGTTATAGCTCTACGTTGTCACTTGCCGCGGCTTCCGCTGCGAGGAGGTTCGGAAGGGCCCGCGGCCCCCGCAACCCCCGCCAGCGGCCAGGTGACAACGTAGAGCCAGGAACACTTCCCCCAACCATTTGCTCAGGGCCCGTGCAAGGTCAGCCTCCCGCGGCGGGGTGCATGGCGGCCGGGCCATCCCGGGTTGTTTGTTCGGTAGTCCTGACGGCTGCGCTGCCCGAACCGCCGAAACAACGAGGGTCGGGGGCCTGCGCCAGGCACATCGCACAGGCCCGTGAGCATCCGCCACATGGCACTCGCCGGGACTTGCCGCATCGCGTATAATTCGAGTTAAGACGTAGTTCATACCTACGTTACCGTTACGAGTGGCGCGGGGAGGTCACGCCTCCTCGCAACCCCCGTTCCGCCCGCGGCGGGCGCCATGGCGCAAACGGGACAAGCCTGCCGTCACGGGCGGAACCATCGGATCAGCGGGGGCTGCGCCCTCTCCGCACGTCCCCCGAACGGTTACGCAACGGGCCGCGCAGCGAAACCGGGTCTCAGACGCCATCGACGATGCAGCAAGTCAGAAAGGAAGTCGGATGCACGTGTTATTTGTGGACGACAACCCCCTGATGCAACAGGTCATCAGCCGCTTCCTTATGAGCCAGGGCTACAGCGTCGCCATCGCGGATAGCGCCGAGCAAGCCTTGAACCTCACCCGACACGAGCGGTACCACCTGGTAGTAATTGATATGCGCCTGCCGGATCGCGACGGCCCTGATCTGTTGAAAGCCCTGCGCGAGGAGCCGGGGATGGCGTATTGTCCGGCGATTGCCGTAAGCGGACTGGGTGAAGACGACCGGGAACGGACGGTGCTGGCCGGCTTTGATGCCTTTCTCTCAAAGCCGATCGATCTTGACGAACTGCTGGCGGCGGTTCAGCGTTACGTGGATACGGATCAGGAGCGGGCATTTGGGGCCTAGCGTTTTCCTGGGAGGGCTTCGCCCTCCCAGACCCACCCGGACCTGTTTTCACCTCAGATGTAGGCAGCCATGCGGTTGATCTTGTGGGACGTTGACGGGACGTTGCTGAGCACCGATGGCATTGCCGCCGAAGCGATGCGCGAGGCCATGCGCCGGGTGGTGGGGCCGGCGGCGCCGATGGAGCGCACCGCCTACGCCGGCAAAACGGACTGGCAGATTATCCGCGAGAGCTTTCCCACCTTGCCGCCCGATACGATCGCCGAGCGCCTGCAGGAGTTCGTCGAGACCTACCTCGGCCTGCTGGAGGCCCGGCGCGACGCGCTGGTGGCCCGCTCGCGGGTCTTTCCCGGCGTGGTTGCGGCCCTGGAAGCCCTGGAGACGGTTGGCTACCAGGCGCCCCTCACCGGCAACATCGCCGCAGTGGCCCAGCTCAAGCTGGAGTGTGTGGGTCTGACGGCCTACCTGGATCTGGCAGCGGGCGCCTATGGCGATGACCACTACCACCGGCCCGATCTTGTGCCCATTGCCGCCGCGCGGGCCGCGGCGCGCTACGGCCAATCCTTTCACGCGAACCAGATCGTGATCGTCGGCGACACGCCCAACGACATCGCCTGCGGCAAGCTCAATGGGGCGCGTACCGTGGCCGTCGCAACCGGCCCCTATCCCCTGGAGGAACTGCTGGCCCACCACCCCGACGCCGCCCTCCCTGACCTGACCGACGTCGCGGCAGTGATGGCCGCCGTGGTCGGGACGTAAGGCCGTTTCAGATCGGCCTGTTTCAACCCGAGACGCCACATCCAGCAATCCAAAATCCAAAATCCAATCACCTCTCCAGCGGTTTGCTCGGGTCGTTGCCCCATTCGTTCCATGAGCCATCGTAGATGGCCACACGCCTCCCGGTGATCATCTCCAGCGCCAGGGCGACGGGGGTGGCCGAAACGCCCCCGTTGCAGTACGCCACCACGTCGCGCCGCTCCAGGTCGTCAAGTGGCGTCCCCGCGGCCAGGAAGCGCGCCCGTAGCTCTTCCAGCGGCGCGAAGGTGTGCAACTCGGGGTCGAGCAGGCTCTGGTAGTACACGTTCAGCGCGCCGGGGATGTGGCCGCCACGGGCCGCGCGCGACTCCTCGCCCCGGTACTCGGCCTCGTTCCGGGCGTCAAGCAGCAACGCGTCGGTGTTCAGCGCGGCGAGGATCTGCTCGGCGGTGCGGCGGAGTTCGGGCCGGGGCCGCGGGGTGAAGGTGGCGGGCGGGTAATCCGGCACCTCGGTGGTGAGGGGACGCCCCTCCGCCTGCCATTTGACCAGACCACCGTTGAGGATGCGGGCGTTTTCAAACCCGTAGTAGCGGAGCACCCAGAGCAGACGGCCGGCGAACATCGCGAACCAGTCGTCGTAGGCCACCACCACACTCTCGTCGCCGATGCCCCGCTCGCCCAGCACACGGGCGATCTGCTCCGGCGGGGCAACCTGCACCGGAACCGGATCGTCCAGGTCCACGATGTCGCGGGTCCAGTCGAGGTACACCGCGCCGGGGGTGTGGCCGGCGGCATAATCGGCATGGCGGGCGAAGTAGTGTGGTTTCGGCTCGGTGGGCGGCAGCACCAGGCCGCGCATGTCCACGACACGCAATTGCGGGTGGCCGAGGTGTTCGGCCAGCCACGCGGTGCTGACCAGGGGGCCTTCGGGCAGGGTGATCATCAGGACTCCTTCGTTACACTGGCTGGGGCACGGGGAGGCGGCGCCTCTCCGCAACCGCCTTCTGTTCCGCCCGCGTTGGAGGAGGGTGAGGAAACCAGGTTTCCCCACACCTCTACCCGACCGCGCGCTCCAGGCGCGCCTGCATGCGCCGCACGCGCTCGGCCAGTTCCTCAGAACTGACCCGTTCGCGCAGGCGTTCGACCAGCAGGGGGAAGGCAAAGGGCGTCGGACGGGGCGTCGGCACGATGGCGACGGGCCCGGCGGCGATGCGGTTGAGGGTCGCCGACAGGCGCTGGTGCTCAAGCTGCCGCTCCAGCACTTCGCGGCGGGCCTGGTGCAGCAGCATGTTCTGCGGGTCGTACTGCTGGAACACATCATAGAACAGGTTGCTGCTGGCCTGCAAGTGGCGGGCGCTGCGCCGCTCGCCGGGCGGCCCCACCACCACCAGCCCGGCCACGCGGGCGATCTCGCGGAACTGCCGGCGGGCCAGTTCGGCGGCGTTGAGGGCGGCCAGCAGGTCCTCGGCCAGCCCGTCGGCGGATAGCGCCTCGCGCAGGTCGCCCTCGTCCTCCAGGGGCGGCGGTTCGGCGGCGAGCAGTTCGAAGCCGTAGTCGTTGGCAGCCACACTGAAGGTGATCGGCCGCCGCCGGGCGAGCCGATAGGCCAGCAGTGCCGCCAGGCCCTCGTGGACCAGGCGCCCCTCGAAGGGGTAGATGAACAGGTGGTAGCCGTCGCGGGTGCGGGTGCGCTCGACCAGCAGTTCATCGGCGGCGGGCAGGCGCGACCAGCGGGCCTGCAACGCCAGGACCGGGCGCAAAGCCTCCAGTTCGGGGGCGTCGAACACACCGTCGCGGGCGGCCTGGAGTTGCTCGCGCACCGCCGCGGCCAGTTCGGTCGAGAGGGGCAGGCGCCCGCCGGTCCATCGGGGAACGGCGCCGTCGGCGGCTCTGGCCCGGCGCACCCAGGCGGTCATTTCCTTCACCCGCACGAACTCCAGCACCCGTCCGGCGAAGGTGAAGCGGTCGCCGGGGCGGAGGCGGGCGATGAAGGACTCTTCGACCGTGCCGAGTTGTTCGCCGCCGAGGTAGCGCACGACCATGGCCGCGTCGGCGGTGATGGTGCCGATGGCCTGACGGTGGCGGCGGGCAATGGCCTCGTCGGTGACGCGGTAGCGCCCGTCGGCGTCAGGGCTGACGCGGCGGTACTCGGGGTAGGCATCGAGGGCGCCGCCGCCGCGGGTCACGAAGTCGAGGCACCAGCGCCACTCCTCGTCGCTCAGATCGTGGTAGGCGGCGGCGCTACGCACCTCGGCCAGCAGGTCGTCGGGATGGAAGCCGCCGCCGAGGGCCACGGTGACCAGGTGCTGGGCCAGGACGTCGAGGGGCCGGGACAGGGGCGGGCGAGCCTCGATCTGCCCGGCGGCAATGGCCCGGCGCGCGGCGGCGGCCTCGATCAGCTCAAAGGCGTGGGTGGGCACACAGGTGGCCCGGCTGGGCGCGCCGGGGCGGTGGCCGCTGCGCCCGGCGCGCTGCAGCAGCCGGGCGACGCCTTTCGGACTGCCTATCTGCAACACCCGCTCCACCGGACTGAAATCCACCCCCAGGTCGAGGCTGGAGGTGCAGACCACGCAGCGCAGGCGCCCGGCGCGCAGGCCATCTTCGACCCAGGCGCGCGTCTCGGGGGCCAGGGAGCCGTGGTGGAGGGCGATCAGCCCGGCCCACTCGGGGCGCGCCTCGAGGATCGCCTGGTACCACTGCTCGGTCTGGGCGCGGGTGTTGGTGAAGACCAGGCAACTCTGTACGGCCTCGATCTCGCCTACCACCTGGTCGAGCATCCGCATACCCAGGTGCCCGGCCCAGGGAAAACGCTCGATGGTCTGGGGAATCAGCGCATCAATGACGATGGTCTTAGGCTCCTCCCCCTGAATCAGGCGGCCCGGCGGGCGAGACGCGGGCGGCGGCGAAGGCCCTTGCACGACCCGGCTGCCCAGGAGCGTGCCCAGGGCGGTATCGAGGTTGCCCAGGGTGGCGGAGAGGCCCCAGGTGCGCAGGGCGGGGCGCCAGCGGCGCAGGCGGGCCAGGGCCAGTTCGACCTGCACGCCGCGCTTGGAGGCCAGCAGTTCGTGCCATTCATCAACCACCACGCAGCGCAGGCCGGAGAAGAGGATCGCGGCATCATCGCGGGCCAGGAGCAGCGACAGGCTCTCGGGGGTGGTCACCAGGGCCTCGGGGAGTTGACGGCGCTGCCGGGCGCGGGTAGCGGCGCTGGTATCGCCGGTGCGGGTCTCGACCCGCCAGGTGAGGCCCAGGTCGGCCAGGGGGGCCTGGAGCGTCGCGGCGGTATCGGCGGCCAGGGCGCGCAGGGGGGTGATCCAGAGCACGCGGAGGCCAGGCGGCCCGGCGTCGCCATTTAGCAGCGCCTCGGCGACGGGGCCGAACCAGGCCGCGTAGGTCTTGCCGGTGCCGGTGGCGGCGTGGATCAGCCCGCTCTCGCCGGCCAGGTAGGCTGCCCAGGCCGCGCGCTGGAAGGGGAAAGGGGTCCAGCCCCGAGCGGCGAACCAGGCATCGAGGTTGGGGAGGGGGAGATGGTCGGGCATAGGGGGGATGCGGGCTTGCAATCGTAACACTATACGTATTATAGGCCGATTGCCGGTAGGTTGCGCGTCAGGCTTGCCGCATTGATGAAGATCAAGAATATACACCGCTATTCGCCCTATCTCTCCCTTGTCACTTGCCGCGGCTGCCGCCGGGAGGAGGTTCGGAGGGGTGCAACCCCTCCGAACGTTCCACTTCCTGGTGCGGCGCGGCTTCGCCGCGCTGCACCAGGAAAGAAAGATCTTCGGGGGCCGCAGGCCCCGCAACCCCCGCCAGCGGCAAAGTGAATAAAGACGGATTTTGGGCTTGCTCCAGGGGCCTCGTACAAGCCCTATGGCAAGTGGCGGTTAAGTTGACGAAGGCGCCGTGAGGCGCTATAATCCATCAGGACACGGGGCGTAGCGCAGACCGGTAGCGCACCTGAATGGGGTTCAGGAGGTCGCTGGTTCAAATCCAGTCGCCCCGACCAGTACCACGCACAAAGCGCGGCACAGGGATGTGCCGCGCCTGTCTCTTATACACATCT
>JAOACN010000336.1 GCA_026417815.1 Chloroflexaceae bacterium
ACCTTGCGCACCGTGCCGTCTTTCCCGCTGGTGTCCATCCCCTGCATGATCACCAGCAGGCTGTGGGTGCCCGCGCCGTAGAGTAACTCCTGCAGATCGTCAATCTCGGTGGTAAGCGCCTCGAACTCCGTCTCGGCGACCGCGCGCTCCAGGTCGCCATTTCCACGCGGATCGATCGCCTCCAGGTCCACCTTGCTGCCTGGCGCCACACGGTATACAAGGGGTGCCACCGATTTTTCCTTCCTGTGCTCCTGGAGCACATCACTACAATTTGAGGAAACCAGGTTGCCCCATCCCCCTGCCTGGCCAACCACCTTCCAGATGAGGCAACCTTCCTGGTGGGACCACCTTCCAGGTTGCCCCACTACTTAAGCATACCATGTTCCATTCTTAACCTGCGCTTCATCTTCAGGTGCCATAATTGGGCGTTCTCAGCAACGAACGTGCCAGACACGTCCAGGGGAGCGATACGTGGCCCGTCTTGATATTGTGTTGCTTGTGCTCGATACCCAGCGTGCCGACCGGCTGTCGTGCTACGGGTACCCCGCAGACATTTCACCCTCTCTCGACGCGCTCGCGGCCCGCGCGACGCTTTTCACCCGCGCCTTCAGCGCCGCGCAGTGGACCATGCCTTCGCATGCCTCGCTCTTCACCGGTCTCTCCCCCCACGACCATGGGCTGGTGCAGAGCCGCGGGGTGCTCCCGGAGAGGCTGCCAACCCTGGCCGAGCGGCTCGCGGCTGGCGGCTACGCTACCGCGGCCTTCTGTAACAACCCCCTGGTCGGCGTGGTGAACAACGGTTTGCGCCGGGGTTTCCAGAGCTTTCTCAACTACGCCGGTCTGCTGACCTCGCGCCCCAGCCAGGCCGGGCCGCGTCGCGGCCTGATCAGTCGCTACCGGCAGTTCTTCAAGCGTTCCCTGGCTGCGCTCCTCGGACGGATCCAGGACTCCTTCGCCCGTTCCGACGCGCTGCTGGCCCTGTCCTTTACACCGCTTATGGTGCCGCTGTGGCAGACGGCGTTGAGTTTCAAGGGCAACACCGCCCGCAGCCTGACCGACGCGGCGCGTCTACTCGTCGAACGGCGCGAATTGGCGCCGGATCAGCCGGCGTTTGTTTTCATCAACCTGATGGGTACGCATGCGCCGTACCATCCCCGGCCCGAACACCTGGCGCGCTTTGGTCCGCACGTTCAACGCGATCCGGCGGCGCGCCGCTACCTGCGGCGCTTCAATACCGACATCTACGGCTGGCTTGCCCCTCTTGCCGCGCCCCTCGGCCCCGACGACAAGGCCACCCTCGATGGGGTCTACAATGCCGAGGTGGCTGGTCAGGACGAGCAGGTGGGCCACTTCCTCGAGCGGCTGCGCGCCGCCGGGCGCCTGGAGCGCACCCTGCTGATCGTCTGCGCCGACCACGGCGATCACCTGGGAGAAAAACAACTGGTCGGCCACTCCTTCGGCGCCTACAACGAAGTTGCGCGCGTGCCGCTGATCGTCTACCATCCCGCTGGCGACCTGCCCTCCGGCGCGGTGCGTGAGGCGCCAGTGTCGCTCCGTCGGGTCTTTCATACCATCCTCGACGCGGCCGGCCTGGCCAGCGCCGAGGAGCGGCGCCTGAGCCTCGCTGCCACTGGCGATCCCGACGGAGGCGTGGTGCTGGTGGAGGCCCGGCCACCTTCGAATGTGGTTGACCTGGTGCGCCGCTACCACCCCGAGTTGCTGCGTCGCTACGGCTACGATCAACCCTGCCAGGCGTTGATCAGCGGCGATGAGAAGTTGATCCGCTTCGGCGACCGGCATCGCGCCCTGTACAATCACCGGCGCGACCTGGAGGAACATACCGATCTCTACGCCATCCTCCCCGAACGGGCCGACCTGCTGGAGGAGACACTGGACGCCGTCGTCCGGCGACGCGAACAACCGGCGCTGGCGCCCGAGCGCCCACCTGCGGATGACCCCCTGCTGCGGCGGCGCCTGCGCGACCTGGGGTATCTTGAGTAACGAATGTTTCAGAACTGGGCCTTTCAGCTTGACAGTTGCTCCGCCGCCCTACCTGGCCAGACGGTGGAGGTGTAGAGGTGTGGAGGTGTGGAAGTGTCTTATCTCGGCTCTACACCTCCACAGCTCTACATCTCCACACCTCCACCTGAAACACGCCCGAATGCTTAAAATATCGGAGCGCACCTCATGTACCCACCCGTTGATCCAATTCTGATCCAGATTGGCCCCCTGGCCATCCGCTGGTACGGCGTGCTGATGATCGCCGGCATCTTCGCCGCTACCGCCGTGGCGGCCCGCTACGTGGCCTGGAAGGGCGAAAATCCGGATAATGTGTGGGACATGCTCCTCTGGGTACTGATCCCCGGCCTGATCGGGGCGCGCCTGTACTACGTGTTTATTCAGTCCCCCCGCGGGCCAGCCGGTCTCGAACGCTACCTGGCCGATCCCTGGTCCATTGTGCGGGTCTGGGAAGGGGGGCTGCACATCTTCGGCGGCTTTCTCTTTGGCGCTGCGGCGCTGCTGATCTACGCGCGCGCGCGCCGGCTGAACCTGCCGGTCTACCTCGACGGCGTCGGCCTTGGTCTGCCCCTCGGGCAGGCCATTGCCCGCAATGCCAATTTCATCAACCAGGAGTTGTACGGCCCCCCCACGACCCTGCCCTGGGGCCTGCGCATCGATCAGCAACACCGTATTCCCCCCTACAACGACCTGAACGTCTACCCGGAGAGCGTGCGCTTCCATCCCCTCTTTCTCTACGAGGTCCTCTGGAACCTGGCCGGCTTTGCCCTGTTGCTGTGGATCGCCCGCCGCTTCGCCGATCGCCTCAAGCCTGGCGATCTGGCCCTGCTCTATCTGATCTGGTACCCCCTGGGGCGCTTCTTTATCGAGTTTCTGCGTACCGATTCCTGGTTCTTCCCCGGTACGCCCTTTAACGTGGTGCACGTGCTCTCCGCGCTGGCTATGCTGCTGGCCGGCGGGTTCCTGGTCTACCGCCATCGCGCCGCGGCCTCCAAAGGGGCGAGCGAGCGCGCCAGCGTGTCGTAGTGAAGCGCCCTGTGAGGGTGTGGAGGTGTGGAGATGTGGAGGTG
>JAOACN010000523.1 GCA_026417815.1 Chloroflexaceae bacterium
TCGTGCACTTCTACCACCTGCACGCGCTCGACTGGGTGAACCCGGTCAACGCGCTGCGCGCCGATCCGAAGGCCACGAGCGAGCTCCAGCAGAAGGTCTCGCCCAGCCATCCGCTCTCTTCGCCGGGCTACTTCCGCGACGTCCAGAACCGGCTGAAGGCCTTCGTCGAATCCGGCCAGCTCGGCATCTTCCGCAACGGCTACTGGGATAACCCGGCTTACCTGCTGCCGCCCGAGGCCGACCTGATGGCGACGACCCACTACCTCGAGGCGCTCGACCTGCAGAAGGAGATCGTGAAGATCCACGCGATCTTCGGCGGCAAGAACCCGCATCCGAACTGGCTGGTGGGGGGCGTGCCCTGCCCGATCAACGTCCATTCCACGGGCGCGGTCGGCGCGATCAACATGACGACGCTGAACATGGTCAGCACGATCATCGACAAGTGCATCGCCTTCAACAACAACGTCTACCTGCCCGACGTGAAGGCGATCGGCGGTTTCTACCGCAACTGGCTCTACGGCGGCGGGCTCTCGGGCCGGTCGGTCCTGGCCTACGGGGACATCCCCGAGAACGCCAACGACTTCTCGGCCGGCCAGCTGCATCTGCCCCGCGGCGCGATCATCAACGGCAACCTCAACGAGGTGCATGACGTCGATCAGCGCGACCCCGAGCAAGTGCAGGAATTCGTCGATCATTCCTGGTACGAATACGCGGGCGCCGAACCCGGCCGCGGCCTGCTCCCCTGGGATGGCGTGACCCAGCCGCGATACGAGCTCGGCCCCAACGCCAGGGGTACGCGGACCAGCATCGAGCAGCTCGACGAGACCGCCAAGTACTCCTGGATCAAGGCGCCCCGTTGGCGGGGCCACGCGATGGAGGTGGGCCCGCTCGCCCGCTACGTCGTCGGCTACGCCAAGGGCCACGAGGACATCCGCAACCAGGTGGACGGGCTGCTGCGCGATCTGGGCCTGCCGCTGTCGGCGCTGTTCTCGACGCTGGGGCGGACGGCCGCGCGCGCGCTCGAGGCGGAGTACTGCGGGCGGCTGCAGAAGCACTTCTTCGACAAGCTCGTGGCCAACATCCGGGCGGGCGACCAGTCCACCGCCAACATCGCCAAGTGGGACCCGGCGACCTGGCCGAAGGAGGCCAGGGGCGTCGGCGCGACCGAGGCGCCGCGCGGGGCGCTGGGGCACTGGATCCGCATCCGGGACGGGCGGATCGAGAACTACCAGTGCGTCGTGCCAACCACCTGGAACGGCAGCCCGCGCGACGTGCAGGGCAACATCGGCGCCTTCGAGGCGAGCCTGATGGATACCCGGGTCGAGCGCCCCGAAGAGCCGGTCGAGATCCTGCGCACGCTGCACAGCTTCGACCCCTGCCTTGCCTGCTCGACGCATGTCATTTCGCCCGACGGCCGCGAACTGGCCCGGGTCAAGGTCCGCTGAGAGGAGACCCCGCAGATGAGGAAACACGTGCTTGCGGCGGTGCTCGCCGTCCTCGCCGGCCCGGCCCTGGCCCACACCGGGCACGGCGCCACCGACGGCTTCCTGCACGGGCTGGCCCATCCTGTGCTCGGGCCCGATCACCTGCTTGCCATGCTGGCGGTGGGGCTCTGGTCGGGCTTCGTGCTGCCGCACCGCTTCTGGGCCGGGGCGGCGGCCTTCCTGGCGGCCATGGCCGCGGGGGCCGGGCTTTCCTGGTCCGGCATCGGCTATCCGATGGTCGAGACCGTCATCGTGCTCTCGGTCGTCGTCTTCGGCCTGCTGACGCTCGGCTCGCGCCGAGGCCAGCCCGAGGCGGTGACGGGGGCCTCGCTCGTCGCCATCGCGGCCTTCGCCTCGGCCCACGGCCATGCCCACGCGACCGAGGCCTCGGGCGATGCGCTGGCCTATCTGGCGGGGTTCCTGATCTCGACCGCGGCGCTGCACCTGGCCGGCATCGGCATCGCCCGGTCGGTCGCCGGGCGGCCGCTGGTGCAAAAGGCCATGGGCGCGGGCATCGCACTCTCGGGCCTGGCGCTGATCGCGGGGTAGGGTCATGGCAAGCCCCGCGCCGAATGCCCCCGCCCGCGACGCGGCCCCCGACGATCTCGCCACGGTCAGCCGGCAGACCTCGGTCTATGTCTACGAGGCGCCGGTGCGGATCTGGCACCTGTCTCTTATACACATCTGACGCTG
>JAOACN010000547.1 GCA_026417815.1 Chloroflexaceae bacterium
GGCTCGGAGATGTGTATAAGAGACAGCGGCTACGCTCCCCAGGAGTTGTTTCTGGAGGTGGTGGCGGCTGCGCCGCCACCTCCAGGAAAAGCGGGGTCCGGGGCTCGACCCGAGGACGTGGCACGGGCCCTGGCTCACGCAGCCGTGCGGTCACGCCCTTGGCAAAATCGTACAAATGTGCTACAATACTGGATACCTGCCCGCAGGCCGGACGACAGCGAGGGGGAGGCAACATCCCCGAGCGGTAAGCGTGAGCAGATACGGAGCGTCGGAGAGACACCGGCAGCGGCGCCCCCAACGGCGCCCCTCGAAGGAGCGCACCTATGACCACTCCCCGTGGCGACGAGCGCACGGTTACGCGCACCTATCGCGCAGCCATACGCCTCGGCGAAGACTACATTACGCTTGAAGAAACGATCACCCTGCCCATTGGCGCCAGCGATGAGGACGTGCAGCAGGCGGTTGACCTGGGCTGGCGCATCTACCGCGCGCAGCGTGAGGCGATCGAACAGCAGGTTGCCAGCGTGCGCGAGGCCCAGGGGCCGCACCCGGCAATCACGGTGCGCGATCCGGACGCGCCCGCCAGCGAGAAGCAGCGCAACTACATCGCAACGCTTCAGGACCAGTTGAGCTGGACGAGCGACCAGTTGACCGCCTTTGCCGGCGAGCAGGGCGTGGACCTGGTCACGATGACCAAGGGCCAGGCTTCGACCTTCATTGACGGTCTGAAGAAACTGGCCGAAGAGCGCGCCCGCTATGCCGCCGAGCCACGGACCCGCCCTTCCGAAGCGGCGCGCGCGGTTGATGACGGCGCGCTCCCGGCAACCGAGAAGCAGTTGCAGGCCCTGGCGCGGCTGGCTCACTCCCGCGCCCTGGATCTGGACGCGGAACTGTTTCGCCGCTTCGGGGTTGACAGCGGCGCCCTGAGCGTCGAGCAGGCGCGGGTGCTGCTCAGCGAGTGGCAGAGCCGCCCGGCTCGCGCCGCCGGGCCCCGCCGCGAACCGGCCCCCGATGAGCGCCGTGAGGAGTGAGGCCGCAAGGGCGTTCCCGGGAGGGCGCGGCCCTCCCGGTCCCTCCCCGTGGCGAAGTGATGGGGCCGTTGGCGCTCGCCCACGGGCCGGGGCGTGGGGAAACCCGGTTTTCCCCATCTCCCTCCAACTGGCCATTCTCACGTTCGACGCCATGGCATGGTATGATGGCGGCCATGGAAGCCTTACACCACCCCGACGGCGTGGCCGTCATTGACACGCATCACATGGGCCGCGCCCATGTGGTGGCGAGTTACGTCCTTCTGGGCGATGAACCCGCCCTGGTGGATCCAGGGCCGGCGGGCACGTTGCCCAGCCTCGAGGCCGGGATCCAGGCCCACGGCCTGACCCTGGAAGACATCCGCCATGTGGTGCTGACCCACATCCACCTCGACCACGCCGGAGCAACCGGCATGATCCTCGCCCGCAACCCCCGCGTCCAGGTCCACGTTCACGAAAGGGGCGCGCCGCACCTGATCGACCCCTCCCGACTGGTCAGCAGCGCGGGCATGCTCTGGGGCGATCGTCTGGAGGCCCTCTGGGGCCGTACCATCCCCGTGCCAGCAGGGGTCATTCTGACCCTGGTGGGCGGCGAGACCCTGCGTCTGGGCGGGCGGACGCTGCGGGCCTACGACGCCCCCGGGCACGCCAAGCACCACCTGGTCTGGTTCGATGAGCAGAGTGGCGCGGCATTCGTGGGCGACAACACCGGCGTGCGCCTGCCGGGGCGGCGCTTCACCCGCCCGGCCACGCCGCCCCCCGATGTGGACGTCGAGGCCTGGCTGCGAACGCTCGACATGATCGCCGCCCTGACCCCCCGCTGGCTCTGCCTCACCCATTTTGGCGCCTTCGACGATGTGGAGTTCCACCTGGCCGACTTTCGCGAACGGCTGCTGCGCTGGGCCGAACTGGTACGCGACGGGCTGCAGCGCGGACGCAGCGAGGCCGAGCAGATCGCCGCCCTCGAGGCCCTCGGCGCCGCCGAGGTAGCCAGCCTCAGCGCGCCTGAACGGGCCGTGCTGGCCCAACAGAGCGGCGACCTGGCGTTGAGCTGGCGTGGCCTGGCGCGCTACTGGCAGAAACGCGGCGCCTCGTAGGGCCCAAACATTGGCGCAAGTAGGGCCGAAGGATTGGCACAGCCAATCCTTCGGCCCTACTTGCGCGCTGGAACGTGAACCGGTATCATAGGCGCGCCCGTGGGCAGCCGCGTCCACGTGCCGGCGAAGGTGAACGCGCCTCGCTGCTAACTCGCGCGGAAAAGCAGAGGAGAATCTTCGATGCGTGTGCTGATCCTTGGCGGTGACGGTTACCTGGGGTGGCCCACTGCGATGCACCTGTCGGCGCGCGGTCACGATGTGGCAGTGGTGGACAATATGGCCCGCCGCGGCTACGACAACGAACTCGGCGCCGAGAGCCTCGTGCCGATTGCCTCGCTGCAGGAGCGGGTCGGTTTGTGGGAGGCGCTGACCGGCCGGAAGATTGCCGCTCACATCGGGGACATTTGCGACTACACGTTTTTTGGACCGGTGGTGCAGGAGTTCCAGCCGGAGGCGATCGTGCATTACGGCGAGCAACGCGCCGCTCCGTACTCGATGATTGACCGTCGCCACGCCGTCTATACGCAGGTGAACAACGTCGCGGGGACGCTGAACGTGCTCTACGCCATCGCCGAGTACGCGCCTGATTGTCACCTGATTAAGCTCGGCACCATGGGTGAGTACGGCACGCCCAACATCGACATCGAAGAGGGTTATATTACCATTACGCATAAGGGCCGCACCGACACGCTGCCCTACCCGAAAATGCCCGGTTCGTGGTACCACGCCTCCAAGGTGCACGACAGCGTCAATATCCACTTCGCCTGCCGGATCTGGGGCCTCCGCGCCACCGATCTCAACCAGGGCGTGGTCTATGGCGTGGATACCGATGAGATCCTGATTGACGAACGGTTACGCACGCGCTTCGACTACGACGCCGTGTTTGGCACCGTGCTCAACCGCTTCCTGGTGCAGGCCGTGGTCGGCGTGCCGCTCACGGTCTACGGCGAGGGCGGGCAGACCCGCGGCTTCCTCGATATCCGTGACACCCTGGCCTGCGTCGAACTGGCGATGCTCAACCCTGCGGCCCCCGGCGAGTTCCGCGTGTTCAACCAGTTCACCGAGCAGTTCAGCGTGTTGCAACTGGCCCAGGCCGTACAGACCACCGGACGCGAACTGGGCCTTGAGGTCGCCATCCATCACCTCCCCAATCCCCGCGTCGAGAAGGAGGCCCACTACTACAACGCCATCAACACCAGTCTCCTCAGCCTTGGCCTGCAACCCCACTACCTCAGTGATACGCTGCTTGAGTCGGTCATCCATGTGGTGCAGCGCTACCGTCACAACGTCAAGCCCCACCTGATCCTGCCCAACGTCAACTGGCGCGAGACCGGCGCCCGCCCCGTCGAGCGCGAGGCAACGGCAGATTAACCCGGGGTAGAAGGGCGCGTGGCGCCCTGACCCCCGAGAGAGGGATATGGGGAACCATAACTGTTCACACGTCTCCTGGGAGCGAGGGCATCTTGCCCTTGAATCCTGACGAGGGCGGGACGCCCTCGCTCCCAGGTCTGCGGGGTTACCCCAACTCTGAACACGCACGGGGAACCAGAGGTTCCCCGTGTCTCTCTATACGGCGCCAGCCAGGCGCCGGCGCCGCGCCTGCGAACACTGAAACACCCGCGTCGCCAGGCGATAGTAATCGATCAACTGGTCCATGGTAGCCTGCCAGGAGCGCCCGCGGGCGTGGAGCACGCCACGCCGGGCCAACCCGTGCCGCAGATCCGGGTCGTCCTTCAGACGCCGCACCAGGGCGCCGATCTGATCCGGGCGCTCAGGGTCGAAGAGCAGCCCATTTTCTCCATCGGTAATGATGTCGAGCACACCGCCAGCATTGGCGGCGATCACCGGCAGGCCGCAGGCCATTGCCTCCAGGGCGACCAGGCCGAAGGTCTCGGTAGTGGACGGGAACAGAAACACATCGGCGGCCCGGTAGGCCGCCACCAGATCGTTGCCGCGCAAATAGCCGGGGAAGGTGGTCGGGGTGCCGCGGAAATGGCGCTTGAGTTGCTCTTCGCTGGGGCCGCCGCCAACCATCGCCAGGCGCACGCCCGGCACGCTGAACAGCGGGTCACGGATCGTTTCCAGGCGCTTCTCAGGCG
>JAOACN010000550.1 GCA_026417815.1 Chloroflexaceae bacterium
GTGCGGAGGTGTGGAGGTGTGGAGGTGTGGAGGTGTGGAGGTGTGGAGGGGGTGCGCTGTAGGGTTCCACACCTCCACACCTTCACACCCCTCACCGCGCCCGCTGGCGCCAGGCGAAGTAGAGCGCGATGCTGCCCGCCACGGCGGCGTTGAGCGAGCCAATGTGGCCGATGATCGGCAATCGCACCAGAAAATCGCAACGCTCGCGCACCAGCCGGGCCAGCCCTACGCCCTCGGCCCCGACGACCAGAGCGAGGGGCATGTCCAGATCCACTGTGTCGAAATCGCGAGCCGCCTCGTCATTCTCCAGCCCCACCACCCACACGCCGTTGCGCTGCAACTCGGCGATGGTCTGCGCCAGGTTGCCGATCAGCACGATCTGCAAGTGCTCGGTGGCCCCCGACGAGGCGTTCACCACCGCAGGAGTGATCTCGGCGGCGCGCCGGCCCGGCAGCGCCACGCCGTGCACCCCCACTGCTTCGGCGGTGCGAAGCAGCGTGCCGATGTTCTGCGGGTCCTGCAGGTGATCCAGGAGCAAGAGGAGGGCCGTCTCTTTGCGTTCGGCGGCGAGGGCCAGGCAGGCTTCCAGTTCGACGTAGGGGTACGCTCCGACTTCCAGGGCCACGCCCTGGTGATTCACGTCGCGCAGTTGCTTATCAAGCGCCTGCCGTTCCACCCGCTCGAGGGGAACGCCGGCCCGCTCGGCGAGTTTGATAATCTCGGCGATCACCCCGGTCTCCTGCACGCCGCTGGAGACGCGCAGGCGGCGCAACTCCCGCCGCCGGGCGCGCAGGGCCTCCCGCACCGCGTTGCGACCGTACAGTACCTCAGTCATACGATTGCGGCTCTTGGATTGGGCGCATCTAGACGCAAATGGTTATGAGCGCCTCCGGTGTCGGCTCTCCTCAACGAAGGAGCGGAGCGAACCAGGCCCCTTTCCGGCGGGGGCGGCTCTGTGCACCGGGCCTAGAGACCGAAGGCGTCCTTGATGCGCCCGAAGAAGCCCTCGTCCCGATCGCCGGGTGTCTCGGCCTCAAAGGTGCGCGCCAGTTCCTGGAAGAGGCGCCGCTGATGCTCGTTCAGTCGCTCGGGGACGACCACGCGGGTCACCACGATCTGATCGCCGCGGCCCTGCTGGCGCAGGAAGGGCACGCCCTTGCCGCGCAGGCGGAAGGTCTGCCCCGTCTGGGTGCCGGGGGGCACGCGCATCTTCTCGACGCCATCGAGGGTCGGCACGTTCACTTCTTCGCCGAGGGCCGCCTGGGCCACGTTGAGCTTCAGTTCGAGAATGATGTCGTTGCCCTCGCGCACGAAGAGCGGATGCGGCTGCACATCGAGGGCCACGTAGAGGTTGCCGTGGGGGCCGCCGCGTGGTCCGGCATCGCCCTCGCCGCTGATGCGGATCTGCTGGTTGCCATCCACCCCGGCGGGCACCTTTACCGTGATGCGCCGCAGATGGCGCACCCGCCCTTCGCCCCGGCACTCGCGGCAGGGAATGGGGATGACAAAGCCGGTCCCTCCACACTGGTCACAGGTGGTCACGGTGACCATATTGAAGAGCGGGGCCCGCTGGCGCACCTCGCCGGAGCCATGGCACTTGGGGCAGCGCACCGGGTCGGTGCCAGGTTCGGCGCCGCTGCCGCGGCAACTGGGACAGACCTCCAGGCGGCGGTACTCGATCTCCTTCTCGGTGCCGAAGACCGCCTCCTCGAACGACAGGCGCAGGCTGTAGCGCAGATCGGCGCCGCGCTGGGGGCCGCGCTGGGTGCGCGGGCCAGCGGCGGCCCCGCCGAAGAAGGCATCGAAGATCGTGCTGAAGGGATCGGCGCCTTCAAAGGGGTCATACGCGCCGCCCATGCTACCGGGGGCATTGTGGCCGAACCGGTCGTAGACTGCCCGCTTCTGTTCGTCGGAGAGCACCTCGTAGGCTTCGTTGATCTCCTTGAACTTGGCCTCGGCGCCAGGATCCTTGTTGACATCGGGATGGTACTGTCGCGCCAGGCGCCGGAAAGCCTTCTTGATCTCGTCCTGGCTGGCGGTGCGGCTCACCCCGAGCACTTCGTAGTAGTCGCGCTTCGCGCCCGTGGTCATACGTTTCGTTCCTTGGCGGAGATGACCGGCGCGTGGGATTGCTGGCGCCGGTCATCGGATAGCTAATCTACCTTGTACTCGCCCTCGACCACGTCGTCGCCGGCCTTGCCGCCGGAGGCATCGGCGCCGTTCGCCGACTCGCGCTGGGCCTCATACGCTGCCTGACCGATCTTTTGCATGGAGACGCTCAGTTCGGCCGATTTGTTGCGGATCTCGTTGACGTCGTCGCTATCGAGCACGGCCCGCAGGGCGCTGATCTTGTCCTGCACCTCGGTGCGGATGGCCCCATCGAGGGCGTCGCCCACCTCGCGCATGGAGCGTTCGGCGGTGTAGATCAGACTGTCGGCGTGGTTGCGCGCCTCGATCAACTCACGGCGCCGCCGGTCCTCCTCGGCGTGGGCCTCGGCATCGCGGATCATCTGCTCGATTTCCGCCTCGCTCAGGCCCGACGAGGCGGTGATGGT
>JAOACN010000600.1 GCA_026417815.1 Chloroflexaceae bacterium
CGTCCGACGACAATCAACCCTGCGGTCTCGGCAAGACGTTCCAATTCGTAGAGACGCCCCGGCGGGGCGTCTCTACCGTGTCGCCGCCCCCGTGGGCCGGGGCACGGGACAACCCCATCCCCCCCGACCGGCGTGGGGATGCCGAAGTTATGCCGCCACGCAATTAGTAATTATATTGAAATAAATACATTTATGCAAAAAGAAGAGAAATCCGAATTTTTCATACTCATTGGATATCAGCCGCCGAAATTGTTGAAATCTCAATCGAATGCTGCTAAGATAGGCCCACCACTTGTGAAACCTTAACCAGGCTTTAAGCGATGACAGCGTGGTCACGCTTCTGGCGGAACCTCCGAAGCGTAGCGCGGCGTGTGTCCGAACGCTATGTCAGGAAGTGGACAATGTGCGAGGGATCGCACGGGGAGGAACTATGCGCGACCTGGTCATCATTGGCGGCGGTGCGGCGGGTCAGGCGGCGGCGATGTATGCGCTGGGCAAGGATCTGGATTTTCTGTTGATCTGTGATCACCTCGGCGGGCGAATTGAGCGACCGGCGGCTGTCGAGAAGGATTATCTGGTAGGCAGCATCCTGGTCCACTATGACGGCCCCGACCCCGAGGATGAGGAGCGCGCGTTGATCGGCAGTTCAGCGGTGCATTTGTTCGAGGATCTGTTGCGTTCACACCAGGAGTTTATGCTCAACGACCGCGTGAAAGCGGTGCGCCGTGAAGGAGATACGTTCCTGGTTGAAACCCAGCGTTCCGGGCCGATTCCCACTGCCAGCGTGATCGTCGCCACTGGCGTGACCCCGCGCCGCGATCTGCGGCTGAACGGCAGCGCCGGCCTGCTTGCCGATCTGGGCCATAGCACCACGCAGCACGCCGGCACACTCGCCGGCAAGCGGGTCGTGGTGGTGGGCGATACGCTGCAGGCGCTCTACAGTGTGGCCGAGTTTTCCGCGACCGCCTTGCAGGTCTATCTGGTGCTGCCCACCGAGGCTGCGGCCGATCGGGCCGAGGAGCGCCTGCTGCGGCAGCGGCCCAACATCGCCGTTCTGCCGGGCTACCAGGTGATTGACGTGGCGGCTGAAGGCGGCATGCGGGCGCTAGTGGTGCGCCGCGGCGACGAGGTGAGCCGCCTGGTGGCGGATGTGGCCTTCGCCGATCTGGGCTATGAGCCGGCGAGCGCCCTGGTGCGCGACCTGGGGGTGGTCGGGCCTGGCGGGTTCGTGCAGGTGGATCGCGATGGCGCCACCCACATCCCTGGCCTCTTCGCCGCAGGCGACGTGACCCGCCCCGAGGGCGAGCAGGTGCTCACCGCCATCGGCGATGGCGCCCGGGCCGCCCGCTGCGCCCATTTTTACCTCCTGACCCGCACCATGCGCGGGAACAGCCAGAGTGTGGGTATGGCCTGGGGCGCCGGGCAGGACACCTGAGCCGCTGCAACCCTGGTTGAGCGTGTCTACCACCTTCGTTCGGAGGGGCCTGTCGCCCCTCCGCGTCTTTCGGTGCAGCAAGCAGAAGCGGGGGAAACCTGGTTTCCCCCGCCTCTGCTGGAAGGGAGGGCGCGCCGCAGCCGCATGGCGCCTACCCGCACCTGCGGTATACTACCCGCGACGATCGTCGTCACCCTTACCGCGGAGCCAGCCATGACCACACGGGTTCTCGTTCTCTCGGCGAGCGTCGGCTCGGGACACAAAGTCGCCGCTGCCGCCGTTGAGCAGGCCTTTCGCGCTCGCCCCGGGGTCCAGGTACAGAACCAGGACGCGCTTAAACTCACCTCGCGCCTGTATCAGGTCGCCGCCTCGGATGCCTATTTCGCCCTGGTGAAAGATAATCCCTGGGCCGTGGGCTGGCTCTACGACCAGAACGATGAGCCGTTCAAGACCCAGGTCGGCCTGATGAACGTCCTGACCATGCTCAACGCCCAGCCGCTGGTGCGCTTCATTCAGGACTACGACCCGGACATCACCGTGTGCACCCATTTTATGCCCGCGGCGATGGTGGCCCAGTTGCTCAGCCAGGGGCGGCTGCATACCACCCTGGCGATTGTGACCACCGACTACGATTTTCAGGGAATGTGGCTGAGCCGCGCCTTCAATCGCTACTTCGTCGCCCAGGACGAGGCTCGCGCCCAGTTGATCGCCCTGGGCATCGACGCGGAGCGGATCACCGTCTCGGGCATCCCCGTCGGCCCGGAGTTTGGCGCGCCGGTGGATGCCACTGCCATCCGGGAACGCTACCAGCTCCGCGAGGATCTGCCGACGCTGCTGGTCTCGGCGGGGGCCTTTGGCGGCGGGCCGGCCCAGGAGATCGTCTCCCGCATCATGCAGATGGAGACGCCGGTGCAGACGGTGGTGGTCTGCGGGCGCAATCGCCTGCTCCGCGAGGAGGTGACGGCGCTCACCGCCGGCCAGGCCGAGCGGTTCCGGGTGCTGGGGTTCACGAACGAGATGCACGCGCTGATGCGGATCGCGACGCTGTTCATCGGCAAGCCAGGGGGGCTGACCTCGGCGGAGTGTATGGCCGCCGGGCTGCCGATGCTGATCGTCAACCCGATCCCCGGCCAGGAGGAGCGTAACAGCGACCGCTTGCTGGAGAACGGCGCCGCCGCGCGGAGCAACTCGCTGCTGACCATTGGCTATAAGATCGACCGTCTGCTCGGCGAGCCGGGCCGCATCGAGGCGATGCGCGCCGCCACCGCCCGCCTCGCTCGCCCCGACGCGGCCCGGATGATCGTCGAGACGCTGCTCACCGACTCCCTGGCTCCGTTGCGCTTCAGCCGGGCCGAGCGGCAGCAGATCGTGGCCGTCGCGCGGGGTGAAGCCGAGCCTGACCCGCCACCCGCGCCGCCCGAAGAAGGCGTGGCGCTGTTCAACGATGAGACTGGCGTCTATCTTGGCGAGATCACCCCGCAGCAGTTGCAGTTCCTGATTGACCACCTCGAAGAAGAAGGCCCCGACGACGTGACCTATTACCTCGACGCGCCCACCCTGGCCTTTCTCGCCGCCCGCGGCGCCGATGCCGATCTGATCACGACCCTGCGCGCCGCTCTGGCGCCCCAGGGCCACGTGGAACTGCGCTACACGCGCCCCGGGGAGCGGTGACGCCGACAGCGTTTCTACGGCGCCTTCCTGGAGGGGAGTGGGGAGGCAGCGCCCCCCGGGGCGGGCGCACACCCCGGCGAGGCCACGACGAGACTACCGTCGCGGACGGAAAAAATCGCGGAGGGCCGCGCCCTCCGCACCTTCCCCGAACCGGTACGTAAGAGACCGCACAGCGAAAGCGTCTCACCCGAGAAGAGTCAACCACTCCGCGATGCGGGGCGACGGTCTTTACTGGCGCAACCCGACCAGATGGTTCGAATCCGATCCCTCCAAAGACTCGCTCTCGATACGGTCGCGGCCGTTCCGTTTGGCGCGGTACATCGCCGCATCGGCGCGGTGCAGGAGGGTTTCGGCGCTGTCACCAGGGCGGTAGACGGCCACGCCAAAGCTGGCGCTGATCGGGATCGGAACATCGGTAATCTCTCTGAGCGCCAGGCGCACCCGTTCAAGGGCGCTGAACGCCTGGTCCACATTTGTGTGCGGTGACAGGATGCAGTATTCCTCACCGCCCCAGCGCCCGAAGTAGTCCACAACACGCAGGTTTGCGCGCACGGTGTCCCCCACGGCCCGCAGCGCCTGGTCGCCAACCATGTGGCCGTACTGGTCATTGATGCGTTTGAAGTGATCCACATCAAACAAACACACGCAAAAGGCGTGCCCATAGCGCTCGGCTTCGGCGATCAGCCGGTTCAGATCGCGGTAGAGCTGGCGGCGATTGGGCAGCCCGGTAAGCCCATCCGTATAGGCGATGGCTGCCAGGAGTTCATATTCGGTTTGGATGCGGATCAGCCGGTTGCGGTAGCTGGCCATGACGAGCATAAAGCCGAGCAGCATTCCGCCGAGGGTATAGATCTGAATGATCCTGGCGCCACTACCGTCATCAATGCCGTTAAGCTGCCACTGGACCACCTGCGCCGCAACGATCGCGACCGACAGGATATAGACGCCCAGGGCGAGCGCCACACCGCGCCAGGAGGGGTAGAAATGGATCGCCAGGGTGCAGGTGGCCAGCAAGAACCAGATATCGTCGCCATAAGTTTCGGCCAGCACCTTACCCGGCGCGGGGTTGAAGAGCACCGGGAAGATACCGTTGAAGAATAACGCCTGGAAGATAAAGAAGAACAGCATGCGCCGCTCGATTTGCTCAAGCGAGACGCGGCGCCGGGCCAGTTGCCAGAGGATAATAACGGTGAACCCGGCCAGCAGGATGTGATTGAGGGAATAGATGGCCCGAAAGATGTACGGTGTAAGCGTGTCGCCCAGGAGCGTGTACTGGGCATAGAGGACCACCAGCAGGCCAAGGGCGCCTGCGATGCGGTAGACATGCCGGCGCTGGGTTTCAAACGAAGAGCGTTCCTGGTCAAGGTAATCAATCATACCCGCATGGCTGGCGCTGATTGACGAGCGTGGGAGGCTGCTTTTTCAGTGTACCATGTGGCAGGCGCCAGGACAAGGCAACCGCTTCTACGGGAGGGTCCGGGAGGGCTGCGCCCTCCCGGAATCCCCCACCCGGTCACGCGCCCAGGCGCTCCAGCATCATGCCATAGGCGCGCTGACCCTTGCGGAAGCTCGCCAGACGAAAGAACTCGTCGGGGGAGTGCTGGCGTTCATCCGGCAGACCGAAGCCGAAACTGGTCATGTACACACCCAGGTGCTCGCGGAACAACGTGCATACCGGGATCGAGCCGCCGCTGCGCACAATGTACGGTTCGCGCCCGTAGAGTTCCCTCAACAACGCGCGAGCGACGCGGTTGCCCGGGTCATCCGCGGGCGCCAGGTAGGGGTAAGCCATCGAGGCGAAGGGCGTCACGGTAACGGTCACCCCGGGCGGGGTATGGCGCTCCACGTGGGCCTGCAGGAGCCGCAGGATGGTCGCCGGATCCTGGTCGGGCACCAGCCGACAGGTGATCTTGGCGTGCGCCGTGCTCGGCAGCACCGTTTTCATCCCTTCGTCCTGAAACCCGCCCCAGATACCGTTCACCTCCAGCGTCGGCCGGACCCAGATGGCCTCGAGCGGGGTATAGCCCGCCTCGCCGAAGGTGGCGGGAATGGCCAGTTCGGCCTTAAGGGCTTCGACATCGAAGGGCACCGCGGCGATCCACTGGCGCTCCTCCGCAGTCAACGGACGCACGGCGTCGTAGAAGCCTTCCACGGTGATCACCCCGTCGGCGCCGCGCATGGAGGCGAGGATCATCACCAGGGCATGGATGGGGTTCATTACCACGCCGCCGTAGAGGCCGCTGTGCAGGTCCATCTTCGGCCCGGTGACGTCTATCTGCATGGCGCAGAGACCGCGGAGCCCCACCAGGAGCGCCGGTTCCGTTTCGCTGTACTGGCCGCCATCGGCGTTGAGCACCATGTCGCAGGCGAGGAGATCCTTGCGCGCCGCGAGGAACGGCCCGATCTGCGGGCTGCCGATCTCTTCCTGCCCTTCAAAGAAGACCTTGACATTGACCGGTAAGGCGCCCGTGGTACGCATCAGCGCCTCAATCGCCAGGAGCGGCGCGAGCATGTTGCCCTTGTCATCCGAAGCGCCGCGCGCGTACACCCGGCCATCGCTGATGTGGGGCTCGAACGGCGGGTGGGTCCAGAGTTCGACCGGATCGACCGGCTGCACATCGAAGTGGCCGTAGATCAGCACCGTCGGCTTGCCCGGGGCGTGCAGCCAGTCGGCATAGACCACGGGATGACCACCCGTGGGCAGGACCTGCGCGTGCTCGAGGCCGGCGCGCGCGGCACGCGCAGCGACCCACTCGGCCGCGCGCTGCACATCGGGGGCATGGGCCGGAATGGCCGAAATGCTCGGGATGCGCAAAAACTCCACCAGTTCATCCAGAAAGCGCGACTGGTGCGTGTCGAGGTACGTCTCCCAGGCAGACATGGCGTATACTACTCCTCATACGCTCCGGCGCCAGAAGGCGCCAACGGGGATTTACCCATGATAGCAGATCCACGCCGGGCCAGGGCGCGCTCTCAGGTGTAGGGTTTTTCGAGGGAGCAGGGGTTTTCGGCATTCCAATGCGCTTGCGATCCTCCCCCCCCTGCCCCCCTCTCCCGCGAGCGGGAGAGGGGGGCAGGGGGCGTCCCAATGCCCCGGATGGCGAATGCGACGCGGGGACGCGCCGGAAAACCCTACACCTGAGAAGCCAGGGCGCGGGGGAACCTGGTTTCCCCGCGCCCCACCTACCAACGTTTCAGGGAGGACCGCACCCTCCCAGGGCCTCCCCTTGAACAGAATCAGAAAGAGACCTACCCCATGACCAGCGCCCTCACCCACTCCGCAGCCGCCGACGTGACGCGACAGGCCGCCGTCGTGGCCGCCCTGAGCGCCACCATCAGCGCCAATGTGCTGGCCAACACCCTGCCCCTCAACGGGCAAACCACCGGCGAGGTGGCCGCGCGTTTCCCGCTGCCGATCATTCCTGCCGGCTACGCCTTCAGCATCTGGGGGGTGATTTACTCGGGCCTGATCGGCTACGCCGTCTACCAGGCGTTGCCGCGGCAACGCGACAACGAGCGTCTACGGCGCATCGCCTGGCCCTTTGTGGCCAGTTGCGCCGCCAATGTGGCCTGGTTGCTGCTGTGGCACTACAACCGCTACGGCCTGACCCTGGGGGCCATGGCGGGGCTGTTGCTGGCGCTGGTCACGATTGATCTACGGCTTGGCCGGGCGCGTGGCCCCTGGGTGGAGCAACTGCTGGTGCGCCTGCCCTTCAGCATCTACCTGGGGTGGATAAGCGTGGCAACGATCATCAATGTGGCCGTAACGCTCTACGACGCGGGGTGGGAAGGCACTCCGGCGAGCCGCGAGGCGTGGACCGCCGGGCTGCTGAGCCTGGGCGCGGCCCTCGGCGCGACGATGGGCGTCGCACGCGGCGATCCGGCCTTCCCGGCGGTGATTGCCTGGGCCTTTTCCGGGGTGGCGACGAAGCAGGCCGGCACGCCCCTGGTGGCGCCAATGGCCTGGGCCGCGGCGGCGGCTTCCCTGGCGGTGGCGCCCATCGCGCTGCTGCGCGCCTACCGCCGCCGGTGAAGGCCCAGACTCACCCTTCGGGCACCAGTTCACTGTCCGGCTGAGGGATGCTTAACGTTGGAGCGTGCTGGGCGGCGGGCCGTAACGCCGTCGCCAGCACTTCATCGAGGGTTTCGACGGCCACAAAGGTGAGTTCCTCGAAGATCGCCCGCGGCAGGTCGTCCAGATCGATCAGGTTGCGCCTGGGCAGAATAATCGTTTTGATCCCCGCCCGGTGCGCGCCGAGGGCCTTTTCCTTGATTCCGCCGATGGGGAGGACCCGCCCGCGGAGCGAGATCTCGCCGGTCATGGCCACGTCGTCGCGCACCAGCCTGCCCGTAGCCACGGAGGCCAGGGCCGTGGCAATGGTGATACCCGCCGAGGGGCCATCCTTCGGCACGGCGCCCGCCGGCACGTGCACGTGAAGGGTATGGGTCTCGAAGAAACGCGGATCGATGCCCAGGGCCCGCGCTCGGGCGCGCACGTAGGTGAGCGCCGCCTCGGCGCTCTCGCGCATCACCTCACCCAGTTGCCCGGTGATCTTCAGTTCAGGCTTGCCCTCAACCGCCAGCGCCTCGACAAAAATGATGTCGCCGCCCACCGGCGTCCACACCAGGCCCGTCGCCACGCCCGGCTGGTCAATGCGCTCCTGGGCCTCGTTGTAGAAGCGCGGACGGCCCAGGCTTCGCGCACAAAGGCCACGTCAACCACCACCGGGGCCGCTGGCGGCGCCGGCACGGCGCCCTCCCGCTCCTCCGGCGCCACGGCTGCGGCTGGTTCGCCCGTCGCCTCCTGGCCTTCCTCGGCGATCTTCCGCACCACCTTCCGCAGCACCGCGCCGATGTTGCGCTCCAGGTTGCGCACGCCGGCCTCGCGGGTATAGTCGTTGATGATCGCCCGGATGGCGGCCTCCTCGATCACGGCCTCGGCGGGGCGCAGCCCGTTGGCGCGCAGTTGCCGATCGATCAGGTGGCTCTGAGCGATGCGGACCTTCTCATCCTCGATGTAGCCGGAGAGTTCGATCACCTCCATGCGGTCGCGCAGGGCCGGCGGCACGGTATCCCAGTTATTGGCCGTGGCGATGAACAGCACCTGGCTCAGATCGAAGGGCAGGTTGAGATAGTGATCGGTAAAGGTGTGGTTCTGCTCCGGATCGAGCACTTCGAGCAGGGCCGCCGCGGGGTCGCCGCGGTAGTCGCTGCCGAGCTTGTCAATCTCGTCGAGCAGCATCACCGGATCGGCGGCCCCGGCGCGGCGCAGTTCCTGGATGATCCGCCCCGGCTGCGAGCCGATGTAGGTGCGCCGGAAGCCGCGCAACTCGGCCTCGTCGCGCACGCCTCCGAGACTCATGCGCACGAAACTGCGCCCCAGCGCCCGGGCGATGCTCTGGCCCAGGCTGGTCTTGCCCACGCCAGGCGGCCCAACGAAGGCCAGGATCGGCTCGCGGCCGGCGCGCCCGCCATCCTCACCCAACGCTGCCCGGCGCTGCTTCACCGCCAGATATTCGAGGACGCGCTCCTTGACCTTCTGCAGCCCGTAGTGGTCCTCGTCAAGCACCTGGCGCGCGTGGGCCACGTCAATCGCGTGGCCGGTCCGCTTGCCCCAGGGCAATTCGGCGACCCACTCCAGATAGGTCCGCACCATCTGGTACTCGGGCGAACTGGCGTTGATGCGTTCGAGACGCGCCAGTTCACGCTCGGCCTCCTTGCGCGCCACCTCGGGCAGGTTGGCCGCGGCCAGCTTCTCGCGCAGGTCCTCCAGTTCGACCGCCTCGGGGCTGTCCTCGCCCAGCTCCTTCTGGATGGCCCGCAACTGCTGGCGCAGGTAAAACTCGCGCTGCTGCCGGGCCGAACCCTCCTGCACCTCCTGGCGCAGTCGGGCCTGTACCTCGAGCAGGGCCAGTTGCTTGCGGTAAAACTCGCGCACCTTGATCAGCCGTTCAACCACATCGAAGGTGCTCAACAACTCCAGGCGTTCGCCATAGGTATAATCCGGCGAGTAGCCGGTGTTGTCGGCGAGATGGCCCGGATCGTCAATCGAGCGCACGTAGTTGCGGATTTCCTGGGTCACGCCGGGCCGCAGATCGAGCACCGCGTCAACCGCAGCGTGGACCTCGACCATCAACTGTTCGAGTTCCGGGGTGCGCTCGAACACATCGGGGCGCCGGGTGAAGGTGAACCGGGGATAGGGCGCGCGCTGGACCTCTTCGCCAAGCTCCACTCGCACCAGGCCGCGCACGACGATGCCACTGGCGCCGCCGGGAAGCAAGCCGGATTGCTCGATGCGCGCCTCGACCCCGACGTGGAACAGTTGCTCGGCCAGCGGCGCGCCGCTCTCGGCATCGAGGCGCCGGGGGACGAGGAGCACCTGACGGTTGCTCTTCAGCGCCGCCTCGGCCGCGGCTTCGTTCTCGCTGTCGAGGGTCAGGCTGATAACCGTATAGGGAAAGACGACCGCGCCTTCGAGCGCAATCAACGGCAACGACTCGGGGGCCGGCGGGATCTCGGGAACTGATTGGTTGGCCTCACTCATACGCTATGCTCCTGACACAGCGGAAACGTGGTCCGCGCTGCAATTATTATGGAATTGGCCGGTGGTGGTGTCAACGGCAGGAGGGCGCGCGCACGCCGGTTCTAGCGCAATGTTAATAGATGGCGCCACGCGCCGCCCCGGGCTGCCTGTGCTATAATCGCGCATCACCGATCACCGGCGCCGCTTATGAAGCACACTGCAACACGTGAACACGTCTCCTCCCTGAGCCGCCCGGCCGCCCGGCCACTGGCCCTCGGCACGGCGCTGTTGCTGCCGTTCTTTATCGGACTGGTGACGTTGCTGCCCCGCGTGATTGGTCTGCGTGATTTCTTTACCACCGACGAGGCCCACCACTGGATCCGGCGCAGCGAACGCTTTGCCGCGGCGATCGGCGCGGGACATTGGGACGAGACGATTCTCACCGGTCACCCGGGCGTGACGCTGATGTGGCTGGGGAGCCTGGGATTACACCTGGAGCGCCTGGCGGCAAGCCTGGGCCGGGCCACGCCCCCCGACGCCCTGGGGCACCTGGCATGGCTGCGGCTTGGGCCGGTGCTGGTTCACACCCTGCTGTTGACCGTCGCGTACCTCCTGTTGCGGCGACTGGCGCGGCCCGGTCTGGCCCTGGTTGCGGCGCTGCTGTGGGCCACCTCGCCCTTTCTGGTGGCCCACGGCCGGCTGCTGCACCTCGACGCCCTGCTGACCGACCTGTGCCTGCTGGCGGTGCTGGCGACCTTGCTGGCCGCCCGCGCCCCGCGGCCCCTGCCCTGGCTGCTGCTCACCGGTCTGTTCTGCGGCCTGGCCCTGCTGACCAAGGGGCCGGCGCTGATACTGTTGCCGTTTGTTGGCCTTGCGCTCTTCGTTCTGGGCGGGGCGCGCTCAGGGGCGCCGGGGGGCCAGCGCGGGTGGTTCATCCGCGGGATCGCCTGGTCGACACCACGCTACCTGCTGGTCCTGGCCGTTGCCGCCGCGGTAACGCTGGCGCTCTGGCCCGCCCTCTGGGTGGCCCCTGGCCAGGCGCTGGGGCGGTACCTCGACGAAATTGTTAGCAACGGGGGGCGCCCCAATGGCGACGGGCAATTCTTCTTCGGCAGCGCCAATGCCGACCCCGGCCCGCTGTTCTACCCCGTCGTCGCCCTCTTTCGCGTCACGCCGCTGGAACTGCTGGGTCTCACGGGGGCAGTGGCGGGTCTCACGCTCATTGCGCGGCGCAAACACCCGGGCCACGATCCGGTTATCACCCGTGAACGGATCACCTTGCTGGCCCTGGCGGCCTTCGCGCTCTTCTGGACGCTGGTGATGGCCGCCGGGCCAAAGAAGTTCGACCGCTACATTCTGCCGGCGTGGCCGGCCCTGCTCACCCTGAGCGCCGCCGGCCTGCTGGGAATGGAGAACTGGCTGCGCGCCCGCCTAACTCGCTGGCGCTTTGCCCGCCCCGCCGCCGGGATCGCCGGCCTCCTGGCGTTGCAGGGCGCGCTGCTGGCCTGGTACCACCCCTACTACCTGAGCTACTACAACCCCCTGCTCGGCGGCGGTCCTGTTGCCCAACGCGCCTTCCTGATCGGCTGGGGCGAGGGGATGGACCAGGTGGGCGCCTGGCTGCGCGCCCGCCACGACATCGGCGAGGGGCAGATCCTCTCGGCGCTGCCGGCCACCCTCCAGCCCTTCGTGCCCGTGCCGGTCCAGGATGTCCGCGCCATTGACCGCGCCTCGGCCAACTACGCCGTGGTCTACCTCGAGTCGCTCCAGCGGCGCGACGCCCCCGCGATCTATGCGCGCATCACCGGAGCAAGCCTGCCACTGCACGTGGTGACCATTCACGGCATCGAGTACGCCTGGATCTACCAATTGCCGAAGCCGTACCAGACGGCGGTGGAAGCAGAGTTCGGCGGGGCCGCGCGTCTGCGGGGCTACACTGCTGTCCTGGAGGGCCGGCTCCTGACCATCACCCCCGCGTGGGACGTTCGCGCGCCCCTCGGCGCCGATCTGCTGCTCTTCGTGCATGTCTACAATGCCACGGGCGCGCGGGTGGCCGGAATTGACGTGCCCCCGGGCGGCGCGAGCGTGCCGCCCACCAGTGCCTGGCTGCCCGGCCAGCAGGTGGCCGTGCCCCTTCCCATCAATCTGCCAGCCGATCTGCCCGCCGGGGTGTATCGCCTGACCGCCGGCCTCTACGACCCGACAACCTTTGCGCGGCTACCCCTGACAGCCGGACCGGCCGCCGACGCGGCCATGGCCGGCCCCGACGCCGCGCTGCTCGGCGAGGTCGTGGTGCAACCCTGATCGCTGCGGGGCGGAGTTATGCAACTGAGACCAGGTTTCGCTGCGCGGCCTTTTGCGTGTCAGTCTGGGGGAGGTGCGGAGGGCCGCGCCCTCCGCGATCCTTCGTGTTTCACCCGCAACGGCGGACGGACCCGGGTTCGCCGGGTTGCGCGCCCGGCGCGAGCGGAAGAGGGTGGCGGGGAGGCCGGGCCTCCCCGCCGCAGACGCTGTTGGGAGGCATAGAGCCATGACCACCCGCCGCAACTGGCAACCGCTCCTGCTGATACTACGCCTGCTGGGAAGCGGCGGGCTGCTGGCGTTCCTGGTCTGGCGGGCCAATCCGGCCAGCATCTGGGCCATCTGGCGCCGGGCCAACCCGCGCCTGCTCGCGCTGGCGGCGGCCCTCCAGGTCATGTGCGTCTTCGTCAGCGCCTTCAAGTGGAGCGTGCTGTTGCGCGCCAACAACGCGCGCCAACCCTACCACTGGCTGGTGCGGATCTACTTCGTCGGCCAGTTCGCCAATAACTTTCTGCCCACCTCGGTCGGGGGCGACGCGATGCGCGTGCTGGCGCTGGGGCGGCGGAGCGGCAACTATGCCCGGGCCAGCGCCTCGGTGTTTATGGAACGGCTCACCGGCTTCCTGGCCCTGAGCGCGATCGCCCTGGGGGCGATTGTGCTCACCACCACCGATCGCTTCGGACTACGGCTCGACACCTCTCCCGCCCTTGCCTGGACGACGACCGGATTCGCCCTGGCGGGGCTCGCCGCCGCGGCAATGGCCTTCGCCTCGCCCTGGCTGCTGCGGCGCTACCACCGCCTTCTGCCGAGACTGACTCGCCAGCCGCTGCGGCGCATCGCCGAGGCCCTCGGCGAGTACGCCGACAACCCCGGGGCCCTGGTCATCGTGATGCTGCTCTCCCTGTTGTTCCACGCCACCTGGATCGGCATGCACGTGGTGAGCGGCATGGCCCTGGGCATTGACGCCCCCCTGCTGATCTACGCGCTGATGGTGCCCCTGACCGACATCATCGGCCTGGCGCCGATCTTCATCAACAACGTCGGCGCGCGCGACCTGGTGTTTACCGTGTACCTCCGGCAGGTGAGCGTTCCCGACGCGAGCGCGCTCGCGCTGGCCTTCACCGCCTTCAGCATCCGCCTGGCCGTCAGTGCAATTGGCGGCCTGGTGTTGCTCTTCGGCGGCGCCACCACCGGCCCTGTCCGCGCCGTCGAGGCCGAGGCCATCGACGCTGAACGCGGCATCGCGCCCGGTCAAGCCGTGGCTGCGCCAGGGCTTCCGCCCAACGAGGGCAAGCCGTCGGAATAGCCTGGATGCGGTGCGAGCGGCCACGGGTCCGGAGAAACCGGGTTTCCCCAGACCCCCAACCGGCCCCGGGGCCACGGCAATCCCCAACCCAAAATCCGCAATCCAAAATGGTATAATTCCTCTCCGGAGGAACGTAGCGATGCCAAAACCGATTGTCGCCATCGTTGGCCGGCCCAACGTTGGCAAATCAACTTTTTTCAACCGGCTGATCGGCGAACGCCGGGCGATCGTCGAAGACGTGCCGGGCACCACTCGCGACCGGCTCTACGGCGAGAGTTTCTGGAACGGGCGCGAGTTTACGGTGGTGGACACGGCGGGGTTGCTCTTCGGCCCCGAAGATCCCGGCCTGCCCGAGAGCGAGTTGCAC
>JAOACN010000665.1 GCA_026417815.1 Chloroflexaceae bacterium
GGGCGTGGGGAAACCAGGTTTCCCCACCCTCATCCAGGCAGCGCTGGGGCCGCCAGACGCCCCTGGCAGCAGGGGTGTGGGGAACCCCGGGTTCCCCATTTCCTTCACGCCGGGACGCCCCGCAGGATTACGTGAAATGGCCGAAATTGACGCAATCTTTTACGCCCAACGCGGGCAGGGAACGCCGGTAATCTTGCTCCACGGGGCCGGGGGCACGCACCGTCACTGGGGCGAGTTGTTCGCGCCCCTGAGCGCCACGGCGCGGCTCATCGCCCCGGATCTGCCCGGCCACGGGCGCTCGGCGCCACCGGGGCACACCACCATCGCCGGGTATGCCGGAGTTGCCCTGCGCCTGCTTGATGCGCTGGGGTTTGAACGGGCCGTGCTCGCCGGTCACTCGATGGGCGCGGCGGCGGCCCTGGAGGCGGCCCTGGCCGCCCCGGACCGGGTGCGCGGGCTGGCGCTGATCGGCGCCAGCGCCCGCCTGCGGGTGGCCCCGGAGTTACTGGAGGGGCTTGCTACCAACCCTGACGCGGCCATTGAGCTCCTGGTCCAGTGGATCTACCCCGAGGCGGCGGCGCGCCTGCGCGCCCCGGCGGCCGCCGAGTTCCGGCAGTGCGACCCGGCGGTGCTGCGGGGCGATTTCGCCGCCTGCGATGGCTGGGACGCGCGCCCGCGTCTGGGAACGCTGCGCCTCCCCGCGCTGGTGATCTGCGGCGAGGCCGACCGGATGACGCCCCCGAAACTGGCCCGCGAGTTGCAGACGCTGCTCGACGCTGAACTGATCCTGCTGCCAGGCGTCGGGCACATGCCGATGCTCGAGGCCCCCGAAGCCACCGCCGCGGCGCTCCTCACGTGGCTGGAACGCCTGTAGGGGCGAAGCGCCAGGCGCTCCCGCAGGCAAGGGGCCGCTCCTCACCCTCCCCCGCCTCGCTGCGCTCGGCGCCCCCTCTCTCTCCACCTGCGGAGGAGAGGGAGGGGGCCAGGGGGAGGGTGAGGACTCCATGTTCCCTTCAGTAGTCACTTCCCAATACAGAATCGCGAAAAAATCACATCGAGCAGATCGTCGCCGACGGTCTCGCCGGTGATTTCGCCGAGGGCGTTGAGGGCTGCGGTCAGGTCGCCGCCGATGAGGTCGGTGGGATGCCCGGCTTCCCACCCGGCCAGGGCGGCGCGCAGGTGCTCTTCGGCGCGCCGCAGGGCGTCGCGGTGGCGCGGGTTGCTGACCAGTCGGGCCTCGGCGGCGGCGGGTGGCACGCCGCCGAGGAGCGCGGCGGCCACGGCCCGGGCCAGCGCCGCGATGCCCGCGCCGGTACGCGCCGAGGTGGCAATGCTGCTCAGGATGCGCGGATGGGCGAACGGCGCCTCGGGTGGCCCCTCCTCCCCGGCGCGGGCGTCAATCTTGTTCCACACCAGAATGGTCGGCTTCTCCAGCGTAAGCCCGGCGATCTGGTCATCGCCGGGGGTAAGGGGCTGCGCCGCGTCGAGCACCAGCAGCGCCAGGTCGGCGCTGTCGAGGGCCGCCCGCGCCCGCTCGATCCCCAGTTGCTCGACCGGATCGGCGCTCTCGTGGATGCCGGCAGTGTCCACCAGCGTCACCGGAATGCCCTCCAGGTTGGCCGTCTCTTCCAGCGTGTCGCGGGTGGTGCCGGGAACGGGCGTGACGATGGCCCGGTCGGCGCGCAGCAGGGCGTTGAGGAGGCTGGACTTGCCGACGTTGGGCCGGCCCACGATAGCCACCCGCGCCCCCTGGCGGTAGATGATGCCCTGTTCGGCCCCGGCCAGCAGGCGCTCCACCGTGGCCAGGCCGGCGCGCAGTGAGGGGCCGAGGTCCTGGGGTTCCACCTCGTCTTCGGGAAAATCCACCACCACGGTGACGTAGGCCAGGCATTCCAGCAGGGCCGCGCGGGCGCTCCGCACCTCGCGGGCGAGCCAGCCCCCTAGCTGGGCCTGGGCCAGGGCCAGGCCGGCAGCGGTGCGGGCGCGGATCACATCGAGGGTGGCCTCGGCCTGCGAGAGATCAATGCGCCCGTTGAGGAAGGCGCGCAGGGTGAACTCCCCGGGGCGGGCCAGGCGCGCTCCCGCGGCCAGGACCAGCGCCAGGGTGCTCTGGAGCGGCTGCGGCCCGCCGTGGCAGGAGATCTCCACCACATCCTCGCGGGTGAAACTGTGCGGCGCGCGCATAAAGGCCACCAGCACCTCGTCAACGACGGTGTTGGTGGCAGGATCAACCACGTGGCCGTAGCGCAGGCGATAGGGGCGCAGAGGGCCGGGGCGGAGCGGGCGAAAGATCTGGCCGGCAATGGCGCGGGCCTCGGCCCCACTGATCCGCACGATCCCAACCCCGCCCTCGCCAGGGGGAGTTGCAATAGCGGCGATGGTATCGTCGTACACCGCTGGCAGGCTCTTGACGCGAATGCACGCGCCCTACCGGGCGCCTGCCTCTATTGTAGCAGCTTCTGGCGGTGCTTTTCTTTATCGAGGAGGCCTGGAGGGGCAAGGCCTATCCAACAGCCCCTTTCCGGCACGGCGGCAAAGCCGCGCCGTGCCGGAAAGGGAAATCTCACGGGGGCCTGCGGCCCCCGAAACCCCCGCCGAGAGGACGTTCCCCGGGGAGCGGCGTTTCACCGGGCCTCCTGGCCGCCACAGGTGGGAAACTACGGGTTCGTGGAGGGCCTGTGGCCCTCCACACCTCCGCGCCGGGAGGCAGAGCGCGGAATCACCACCGAACGCCGGGCGCCATCGCTGCCGATGACGTACCCATCGGCGTTCCAGTCACTCACCCGCTCCTGGTCCACCAGGTACCAGTAGGCATAGGCGCGATTCTGCTCCAGGAGCAGGGTGATGCTCCAGCCGCTCTCGTCGCGGCGCAGGGGCATGGGAGCAGCGTCCCAATCGTTAAAATCACCGGCAAGCGCCACGCTGTCGGCCCAGATCGAAGCGGGCAGCGAAAAGGTAACGCGGACCTTGCCGGGCTGGGTTGGCACTTCTTCCTGGGTTACCATAGCTTTATACTCCGCGCGATCTGTGTGTTGCTGGAAGGCCGGAACCTCGCTGTTCCGGCCCGATGAAGATCAACGTTGATCTTGATGATACAATCGTAGCAGGCAGGCGAGCGAATGTCAGTGAACATTGGCGGGGGGATGGCGGGGAAATGGCGGGACGCATGCCTGGCGAAGCGGAGTGCGGGCGGCACGCCCCTGTCAATGTAGCGCAACCAGGAGGGTTGCGACGCGCAGGGGCCGGAAGGATGACGCTCTCCCAGAACGTTATCGGATATTCTGGTTATCCGGATAGGCTCCAGGGGCGACCGGTCAACTCAAGTTCAATACCACCAGTACGCGGCGCTGCCAGCCAGGACAGCCAGAGGTAACTGCCATCTTTCCGCGCGTAGCGACAGGACAGTTCGGCCGCCGCGCCAGCCGCGTAGACGGTGTGTATCACGGCGATTACCGCCTCCTGGTCATCGGGATGCACACGCTCGATGAAGGTGCTGTTGGCCAGTTCATCCGGTCGCCAGCCGAGGAGATGGTTCCACCCCTCGCCAGAGGGAACAAAGCTGCCGTCAACCGCGAGGATCGCGCGCAGCAGGGGTGTTACCCCGAGATCTGGAGCTTGCACAGGGTTCCGTCACTTTTCGCACACACGTAGCTGATCGCGCGACGCTGCCGGTTGAACGCGCCGGCAGACGCCCCCACAATTATGCTACCTGGCGCCGATGGTGAATCAATGAAACGTCGCGGGGAACTGGCGGGAAGTTTCGTGCGCCGTCAGGCTTCACGCATGCGGTACCCGAGGCCGCGCACGGTCTCGATCGCTCCCGGTTCATTGGTTGTGTCGCCGAGCTTGTGTCGGAGCGAGCGAATGAGGGGGCGGATCAGCTCGCGGGCCTCGTCGGCATCGTCGGTGCGCAGGCCGTGGGTCACCAGCACCAGGGCCGTGGCGGGCAGGACTTCGCCGGCCCGGCGGGCCAGTTCCGCCAGCAGGGCGAATTCCTTGACCGAGAGGATCAGCGGCTCGGTGTCGAGCCAGGCGCGGTGATGCCCCGTGTCAATGCGGAGCCGGCCCACGCGGATCTCTTCCGGAGACACGGCGGGCGTGGCCATGGCCGCCGCCTCAAGCAGTTGATCGTGGCGCCGCAGTTTGCCCTCCACCACCGCCAGCAGATCCTCGGGCTGCACCGGCTTGGTCAGGTAGTCGTCGGCGCCGAGGGCCTTGCCGTAGCGCACATCGCTATCCAGGGCCCGCGCGGTGAGAAAGACAAAGGGAATGTGCGCCCAGCGGGGTTGGCGGCGCACGGCTTCGAGCAACTGGTAGCCATTGAGTTGCGGCATGGCCACATCGGCCAGGATCAGGTCAACCGGCTCGCGTTCGAGACGGGCCAGGGCCTCCGCGCCGCTGGCGCACAGCACCACCTGGTAGCCGAAGCCGGTCAGCAGCATCTCCACGGCGTTGAGATGCTCTACCTGGTCGTCAACTACAAGGATGCGGGCGGGCGCGTTCATGGCGCCACCTCCGTCATCGGCAGGTAGACAGCGAAGGTGCTCCCCTGGCCCAGGGTGGAGCTAACTTCCAGGATGCCCCCGTGGCGCCTGACCAGTTCGGCGGCGATGGGCAGGCCCAGGCCGGTGCCGGGGATCTCGCTCTGGGAACGGACGCGGTAGAAGCGCTCGAAGATGTGCGGCAGGTCCTCGGCACCGATGCCGATCCCGGTGTCGGTCACGGCGATGGCCGCCCAGAGACCCTCCGGCAGCCCGGCGGCGCCGGGCCAGCGGGTTTCATTGCCCGAGGCTGGACCGCTGAAGGCGCGTCCTGTGACGGTGATGCGCCCACCATCGGGCGTATACTTGATAGCGTTGGTGAGCAGGTTCCGCAGCACCTGCTGGATCTGGCCGGCATGGCCGGTGACCGGCAGCCTTTCGGGCACGTCGGCGTCGAGGCGCAGCGCCTTGCGCCTGGCGACCGGCGCGAGGTGCGCCACTTCTTGCAGGACCAGTTCCGCCATATTGAGCGCCTGGCGATCAGTGGCGATCCGATCGCTGTCGATCCGCGAGATTTCGAGCACGCCGCCAATCAGGTCGCTCAGGTGGCGGGTATGCTTGCGAATCTCGCCAATCACCTCGAGGCGGCGCGCGTCGTCGAGCCGGTGGTAGAGCATCTCCAGATTGCCGGCAAGCATGGTGATCAACGACGTGGGCGAACGCAGTTCGTGTGAAACGTTCGACACAAACTGGTCCTTCATGCGCTCGGCGGTCTTCAGCGCCGTGATGTCGCGGTGCACGCTGACGAAGCCGATCACCCGCTCGGGATCATCGGGAGCGAACAGGGGCGTCACGGTGACCGCGGCGTCGTACACGGCGCCATCGGCGCGTCGGAAGGGCAGTTCGCCCTGCCAGGCGCGCCGGGTGCGCGCGGCGGCGCGCAACTCGGCAAGGAGCGGTTCGCCCTCGCCCGGCTGCTGATCCCACCAGCGTCCGGGGGCCTCGGGGTTCGCGCCGGTCAGACGCGCGGCGGCCGGATTGAGGTAGGTCAGGTTCCCATCGGTATCGAAGACCATCACCGCCTCGCCCAGCGACTCGAGGATGGCGCGGGTGCGGTCGCGCTCCAGTTGCAACTCGCGGGTGCGTTCGGCAACCCGGGCCTCGAGCAGGGCGCGTTCTTCGCGCAGGGCCTGTTCGGCCAGTTTGCGATCGGTAATGTCACGCGCGATGCCTTCAATCGCCACCAGCTTGCCCGTGGCGTCAAGGATCGGCACATTACGCTGTTCGACCCAGAGCAGGCCGCCATCGCGACGGATCCAGCGCAACTCAATCGGCTCGGCCAGCAGCGCAAGATCCTGGGTGAGACGCAGGAGGAGCGGCCGATCATCGGGATGCACCAGCTTCAGCCCCAGTTCGGGGTCGGCGTAGTGATCCTCGGGCGTGTAGCCGGTGAGGGCGGTGGCGGCGGGGTTGACGTACTCGAAGGCCGAGGAGGGGTGCAGGCGAATGCGATAGATAAGATCGGTGGCGTGCTCGGTCAGCCGGCGATAACGGGCCTCGCTCTCGCGCAGGGCCTGCTCGGCCAGCCGGCGCTGCTCCTCGTCGGCAAGCTTTTCCAGGGCAAAGGCGATCGCCCCGGCGACCCGCTCCAGCAGGGCCACCTCGTGAACATCGAAGAACCCGGGCCGGTTGGCGTAGAGATTGAGTGCGCCCCACGCCTGTCCGTGGACCACCAGGGGAAAGGCCGCCGAGGCCCGCAAGTCAAAGCGGCGGGCCGCGCCGTGCCAGGGCCGGGTGTAAGGCGTGGCAAAAAAATCGTTGTTGACGACCGGTCGCCTCTCGCGAATGGCAGTTCCCGTCGGTCCCTGCCCTTCTGGCTCGGGGCGAACGGTGATCCTGACCTCGGTGAGATAGGCCACGGCGGGACCGGCAGCGGTTACCGGTCTGACCTCTCCCGTGACCGGGTCGGCCATCCCAACCCAGACCAGCGGGAACGCGCCCTGCTCGACGGCAATCCGGCAGACCGTCTCAAACAACTCGTCCCGGCCGGAAGCACGGAACACCGCCTCGCCGACGTGGCTCAACACGGCATAGAGCCGACTGGTATGGCGCAGGCGTTGCAGCGTGTGTCGTGGCGTCGCGCGCCGGCGCGTGCGAAGGGGCATGGGTTCGTTCCAGGCTATCAACCAGCGTCCGAGAGAAGGCTCACGTATGCGGCTTCGCCGCGCAACGACGGGATGATAGAGGGTTTTCTTCAGAAGAGCTGCACCCTCCCGGACCCTCCCGTACACGGCCTGTGTTCACATCAGGGTTTACTGACGTAGTATAACATAATGAGGCGTCTGTTCCATGCCCGCCGCGATCCGCGGGTGCGACGCAAGGTCCTGCACGATACCCGCGCGACCATAACCCTGCCGGCAACGGTCGGGCGCCCCCGGGGCCCACGGCGACGTACGCGCCATGGGGGCGGGGCCGCCACAGTCGCCGCCCGAACCGGATGTCGGACGCGGGCGTCGCGATGGCACTGTGCCGGCGGTTGAAGGAACATCTGTCACACCCGCGATCCGCACCGCGAGACACTGCAATGCGCTCATCGTACCTGAACGCGCTGGGAGTATGGTTGGGACTGTTTGAGGGGCTGGCGGCCATGGCCGGCCTGCGCGGACTGAGCTGGAGCGGCGGCGCCGGGGCGCCGCTTCTGGCGTTCTCGGGGTATGCCGGGCCTGTCTCTTATACACATCT
>JAOACN010000701.1 GCA_026417815.1 Chloroflexaceae bacterium
AAGTGTAGGAGGATAACACAGATCTATGACAGAACGACAGGTTTTCTCGGTCAGCGCCGAGATTGCCGGCCGCACGCTCACGCTGGAGGCCGGTAAGTTCGCCGAACAGGCCGACGGGGCGGTGACCGTGCGCTATGGCGACACGATGTTGCTTGCCACCGTCGTGGGCGCGAAGGAACCGCGGGAAGGGGTTGATTTCTTCCCCCTCACCGTGGACTACGAGGAAAAGATGTACGCCGCGGGCAAGATCCCCGGCAACTTCTTCAAACGCGAGAGTCGACCGACCACGACCGCGATCCTCATCTCCCGGCTCACCGATCGCCCGTTGCGCCCGCTTTTCCCCAGGGGTTACACCAACGAAGTGCAGGTGATCGTCACCACGTTCTCCATTGACATGGTGAACGACCCTAGCCCGCTGGCGATTATCGGCGCGTCGGCGGCCCTGGCCATCAGCGACATCCCCTTCCTCGGCCCCGTCGGCGGGGTGCAGATGGGCATGATCGATGGGCAACTGGTTGTCAATCCTCCCATGGCCGATATGGCCCGCAGCGCGCTTGACCTGATGGTCGCCGGCACGAAGGACGCCGTGCTGATGGTCGAGGCCGGCGCCAACGAGCTCTCCGAAGAGGATATGCTGCGCGCCGTGCAGGAGGGCCACGCCGTCTGCCGGCAACTCTGCGAACTCCAGGAGGAACTGGTGCGCCTCTGCGGCAAGCCCAAGCGCGAGTTCGCCCCCCCGGTCACCGACACGTCGCTGCAGGACGCCGTCAGCGCCTGGCTGGGCCACCGGCTCCGCGACGCCGTGCGCAGCCCGGTGAAGCAGGAGCGTGAGGCCCGTACCAGTGCGCTCAAGGAGGAGACGATCGCCCACTTCACCGCTGATGAACCGGAGGAGGAGATCCCTGCTCGCAGCAAGGAGGTGGCCAAAGTCTTCGAAAGCCTGCTCAAGGAGGAGGTGCGGCGGGCCATTCTCGAGGAGGGCATCCGTGTGGATGGTCGCGCCCTTGATGAGATCCGCCCCATCAGCGTTGAAGTAGGCATTATCCCCCGCGTCCACGGCTCGGCCCTCTTCACCCGCGGGCAGACCCAGGTGCTGACGATCACCACCCTTGGCTCGCCCGGCGAGGAGCAGCGCCTCGACGATCTGGGCATTGAGACGACGAAGCGTTACATCCATCACTACAACTTCCCGCCCTTCTCGACCGGCGAGGTGCGCCGCCTCGGCGCGCCGCGCCGCCGCGACATCGGGCACGGGGCCCTCGCCGAACGCTCGCTCTACGCTGTGCTGCCGCCCCAGGAGGAGTTTCCCTACACCATGCGCCTGGTCTCCGAGGTGCTCTCCTCCAACGGCTCGTCTTCGATGGCTTCCGTCTGCGGCTCCTCGCTGAGCCTTATGGACGCCGGCGTGCCGATCCGCGCCGCCGTGGCCGGCGTGGCCATGGGCCTGATCACCGGCGAGAACGGCCAGTACCGCGTGCTGACCGACATCCAGGGCCTCGAAGATGCTCTGGGCGATATGGACTTCAAGGTGGCCGGCACCGCCAGGGGCGTGACCGGGTTGCAGATGGACATCAAGACCACCGGGATCACCTTCGAGATT
>JAOACN010000022.1 GCA_026417815.1 Chloroflexaceae bacterium
AACGTCAAAGGATCGTGGTATTAGCACCATCCCGTTCTTCCCCACTTAAAGTGCTTTACAACCCGCAGGCCTTCTTCACACACGCGGCATTGCTGGATCAGGCTTTCGCCCATTGTCCAATATTCCCCACTGCTGCCTCCCGTAGGAGTCTGGGCCGTGTCTCAGTCCCAGTGTGGCTGATCATCCTCTCAGACCAGCTACCGATCGTCGCCTTGGTGGGCCTTTACCCCACCAACTAGCTAATCGGTCGTCGGCTCATCTTTCTGCGTGAGGCCTTGCGGTCCCCCACTTTCTCCCGTAGGACGTATGCGGTATTAGCGTAAGTTTCCCTACGTTATCCCCCACAAAAAGGCAGATTCCGACGAATTCCTCACCCGTCCGCCGCTCGCCGCCAGGGTTGCCCCCGCGCTGCCGCTCGACTTGCATGTGTTAGGCCTGCCGCCAGCGTTCACTCTGAGCCAGGATCAAACTCTTCAGTTAAAGCAAAAAGCTTTAAGCAGATCGTCGACCCCGAGCTTGCGTCGCTTGCTTGACAATTGACAGTGCTCGTGACCGAGCGTCTGCAAGATTGATGATGACCATCACCACCCTGCAGGCACCCGCACAAAACACCTGCGCGTACTTTCAAAGATCTACCCCCAACCGGCGCCTTTCGCGCCACCAGGCGTTTCGCCCGAGGGAGCCGCACACTATACAGCACTTTCGAAGAACGTCAACACCTCAGCACCGACATCCTTCTCCAGCCCCTCCACCACACCAGCCCATCAAGGCCGCCCGGCGAAGGGGCGCGAACTATAGGCAAACCCCTCCCCCCAGCGCAAGAGCCCCACACCCCAACACCCAACCCCAATCCACCACCCGTTCAGACACCACACCCCAACACCCAGCAACCACGCGAAAAACACCTGAACCAGAACCGCGCAGACCACTCCCCGGACACAACACCAAACAGGACGAAGAGCGCAGCGAGTGCCTCAGGCGCGCCGCGCAGACGCCGCCCGGGCGAAGGGCGCTGGATCGCCGCCGGGGAGGCATCGCTACACTCCAGGCGATCCCGGCCCGACCCGCGCGCCGGCACCAGCCACAAGGACTCCGCCATGCCTCGACTCGGCCTGCTGCTCTCCCTGCTTTCCGCGCTCGTGCTTGCCACCGCCTGCAGCGGCGCTACGACACATTGGGTGGAAGTGGGCGGACAGCGCTTCAGCGTGGAGCTGGCGCTGGACCACGAGACGCGGGCCCGCGGGCTGATGTACCGCGAGTCGATGCCGGAAGACCACGGCATGCTCTTCGTGCACGAGCGCGAGGAGCCGCTCGCCTACTGGATGAAGAACACGCGGATCCCGCTCGACATCCTCTACTTCGATGCCGGACGCCGGCTGGTGTCGATCCAGCGCGGGGTGCCGACCTGCTCGGCGGGCGATGCCTGCCCGAACTACCCGAGCCGCGGGCCGGCCAAGTACGTGCTGGAGCTCAATGCCGGGCGCTCCGATGCGCTGGGCCTGAAGCCGGGCGACCCGATCCGCTTCTCGCCGGGCATCCCCGAGACCGGCCAGCCCTGAGTCCAGGCACGAAGCGGCGCGGGGTCAAACCTCGACCATCTCGAAGTCGGCCTTGCCCACGCCACAGTCGGGGCAGCACCAGTCCTCGGGCACGTCGGCCCAGCGGGTGCCGGGCGGAATGCCCTCGGCGGGCAGGCCCTGGGCCTCGTCGTAGAGGAAGCCGCAGACGCAGCAGACCCAGGTCTTGTAGGGGGCATCGCTCATCACAGGGCTCCGCAAGGCGATTCGATGCAGGAGCCGACAGCCTGCCATGGCCGGTGTGAGACGGCGAGCAGGGGCGCAGCGGCCGGGCGCGAGCTCCCGGGCAGGCGATAATGCCGGCATGCCGATGCGCGGCCTCTACCTCATCACCCCGGACGACGACGGCCGCGACCGCCTGCTGGAGCGCGTGGCCGCTGTGCTGCCGGCCCGCCCCGCCCTGCTGCAGTACCGGAACAAGCGGGCCTCGGACGAGCGCCGCCGCGACGAGGCGCGGGCGATCAAGGCCCTGTGCGATGCCGTGGGCGTGCCATTGGTGGTGAACGATGACTGGCGGCTCGCCCTCGAGATCGGGGCCGCCGGGGCGCATC
>JAOACN010000047.1 GCA_026417815.1 Chloroflexaceae bacterium
TGGTCTCGTGGGCTCGGAGATGTGTATAAGAGACAGGTCCGCAATGGTAAGGCCGGGCCAGCCTGCCGTATCGGTCTTCATCTGCAGCAGGCGCCGGGCCTCGGCCAGGGCCAGTTCTACCAGCACCTCGGTTTCGGGGCGGGGTATCAGGGTTGCCGGGGTCACCTCCAGGTCCAGGCCATAGAACTCTTTGCGCCCGAGCAGGTAGGCTACCGGTTCGCCCCGCGCGCGGCCGGCCACCAGCGCGGCGAAGGCGGCTGCCTGCTCGGGCGCGGGATGGTGCTGCCGCTCGGCGAGCACCCGCGCCCGCGGCCAGCCCAGGGTATGCGCCAGGAGCAACTCGGCATCGAGCCGGGGGGTTGCGCTGGTCGCCTGGAGCCGGGCGGTGGCGTCCTGGAGCAGTTCAGCGATCGATGGTGGCATGGCCTCCCTGTGGGGAAACCGGATCATGGCCGGGAGGGTGGGGAAACCCGGTTTCCCCGCGGCCCTGCCTCAGGGGAGGGTCTGGGAGGGCGTAGCCCTCCCAGAAAGGAACCGGCTAACCTGGATATTCGGACAGGCTCTCGTACTCCACCGAGACTTCTCCCTGTCGGGGGGGCTCGGAGGGGCCACCGGCCCGCCGAGACGAAGTCTCGTCTAATCAATCCGCCGTTCGGTGAAATCGCTGCCGTCGAAGGAGAGCAGACGCTTCTTCTCGTCAATCACCGTTTCGAGGTGGACGGGCCGCGTCCAGATCTTGTACAGGTTGCGCATCGTATCGCGGGCATAGTCCATCTTGAGGTCCACGCCTTCGTGGCGGTGGCGCAGGGACAGTTCGCCGCGGTTGTTGTAGTTGCCATCCTCAACGTAGATAAACGGCTGGCCGAAGTTGGTGAGGCGGAAGAGCAACTTCTCCTTGATCTCCTTGAACTCGCGCGAGGCGATCTCGTAGACGTCGGTATCGCGGTTGTAGCGATAGGTGAAGAGCTTGTTCTCCAGCACGAACTCGGGCGTCAGAAACTCGTCAATGAAGGTGACATCGTTGTAGAGCCGCCGAACCTCAAAGATCTTCTGGCGCCCCAGGCCGAGTTGCCGGTCCCAGGCGCGTTTGGCGGCGATGTCGTCGCACTCGTCGTACTCTTTGCCGAACTTGCCTTTGTTCCAGCGGTCCTCGATGTCGCGGAGCAACTCGAGGCCGAGTTTGTAGGGGTTGAGCCGCCCGCCGCCGGTGGCGACGACGCCGGAGTGCAGGTCGGCGAAGGAGACGATCTCGGCGGCCGAGGCGACCTTCTGGGTCATAATCGTTGAGTGCCAGTAGGAGGCCCAGCCCTCGTTGAGGATCTTGGTCATGCCCTGCGGGGCAAAGTAGTAGGCTTCATCGCGCACGATCTCAAGCACGGTGTGCTGCCAGCGCTCCAGGGGCGCGTAATTCATCAAGAACAGCAACACGTCCTTCTGGGGATTTTCGGGGAAGCGGCGTTGTTTGGCGCGCTCGGCTTCCAGCTTCTGCCGCTGCGCTTCAAGATACTCTGGCGGGTTGATAAACTCGCGCATGTATTCGCGCTCAACCTTCAAGCCTTCGACCACTTCCGGCTCCTCGTCGCCGACGAGGGGTTTGGGGCTCTGGGCCTCGGGCCGGCGGATGTAGGGCGAGTGGTAGTCAATCAGGTTCTCCAGCGAGAGACAGGTGTCAATAAAATCCTCGACTGTGTCATACCCGATCCGGTCAATGATCCGCTGGATGCGCGTGGCGTGGTTGGCCATCGTATCGAGCATCTTGCGGTTGGTATGGGCGAACCACATATTGTGCTTGAAGAAGTCGACGTGCCCGGTCACATGGGCCATGACCATCTTCTGGGTCACGTCTTCGTTGCCTTCGAGCAGGTAGGCGTAGGAGGGATTGGTGTTGATGACCATCTCGTAGATGGTGCTCCCGGCCCAGACGTGCCCTTTGAGCAACTGGTCGAACTCCATCCCGAAGCGCCAGTGGGGGTAGCGCGTCGGGAAGCCGCCGAAGGCGGCGGTTTCGTAGAGGGTGCGGTAATCCAGCACCTCATAGATAATCGGGAAAAAGTCAAGGCCGTAGTCGCGGGCGATCCGTTCGATCTCCTCGCGGGCGGCTTCAAGGTTGGGAGGAAGGCGTGTGCTTTTCATAGTCTCTCCTACCAGGAAACGCGGAGGGCGGCGCGAAAGATGACGCTGTGCGCGAAGAGGCTCAGCAGGACCAGGGCCGCCAGTCTGCCGCGCCGGTCGTATTGTTCCATGATACCATCAGCGAGCGTCGCCGCAATAAGGATGTGGCTGAAGAGCCACACGCGCTCGATCTCGCGGTAGAACAGGCCGGAGAAGAGCATCCCCAGCAGCAGGGCCAGGAGGCCGAGGCCGAGGGCGTCGGCAGGGCGGGCCACACCGGCGCGGGCGCGGGCGATCTGCGCCTGCCCGTCGCGCCCGAGCCGGTAGATCAGCCACGGCCCGAGGAACCAGGCGCAGGCCACGCTGTTGACCGCCAGAAAGAAGAGGTAGCTCGACAGGCCCAGCGGCGAGACGCGGGCCTCGACATCCAGGCGGTTGTTTGCCACCCCGCTGAAGAAGGCGGCCAGGCTATCGTAGCCAGTAGCGAGCCACAGCGCCCCGAGGGGCAGCAGGACGGCGCCGGCGAGCACTCCGCCAATGGCGGCCCAGCGCAGCGCGTCGCTGAGGCGCCGCGGGCCGAGGGCCAGGCGGCGGGCCACCAGGGCCGCTACCACCAGCGCGAGCATCAGCGTGGTGAAGCTGAAGAGCAGGCCGAGGGCGATCCAGGCCCCCGCGGCGAGGGCGGCGAGGAGTTGTGGCGCCAGCGGCCCGTCGGGGTGATCGAGGATCACCAGGGCGCGGTAGAGGCCATAGATCGCCCAGGCCAGCACCGTGGCATAGAGCGCGTCCATCGAGGTCGCGCCGTAGATCATGAAGGCTGGCAGGAGCACGTAGATCGCCGCGGCCAGGATCGCTGCCCGCTGGCCGGCCAGGGCCGCCGTCAGCCGGTAGGTTGGCCAGACGCCCAGGGCTGCCAGGGCGATCACCACCCAGGTCGCCGGCTCCGGTCCCGGCCCGAAGAGGCGCTCGACACCCCAGAGGAAGAGCGTGCTGCCGGGCGGGTGGGTCCTGTTGTGCAGCACCAGGTCGGGCATACTGGCGACGTAACCCCGCAAGAAGCCGAGCGGATCGTTGCCGACGCGGGGCACGTCGTGGATGTAGTTGCCTGATTGCTCGGCGAAGTGCTGGAACAGCGACGGGTACCCGCGCAGGCCGGCTTTGAGGGTGGCGGGTAGCAGGGCGGCGGCCAGGGCCGTGGTGGCGATGACCAGCCACGGCGCGGGCGGGTTGGGCGCGCGCAACCACGTGAGGATGGCGGCGGCGAAGGCGCCGAAGAGGACCACGGCGGGGAGGACGCCCCAGCCGAAGGCGCTGCCAGCGCGGGCCATCAGCGGGAAGGGCCAGAGGTAGCCCTGGCGGTGGGCCAGCGCGTACCAGCCCAGGCTCATAAGGCCCAGGATGAGCATGACGCCCAGCGTTTCGCGCTGCCAGGGAGCTAGGCGTGGCGCGGCCCACTGGTACGTGACGAGGGCGCTGAAGATCAGGCCCAGGGCCACGGCAGTGAAGGCGCTCCAGTACGGCAGGTCGGGGGCCAGGCGAATGGCGCCGCCGATCAGCCCCGCGCCGAGGGCCAGGGCCAGGGCCGCAACCAGTAACAGGCTGATGGCTTGCGGCACGGCCAGCCGGCGCAGCACCCCGTAGCTGCCCAGCGCCAACCCCAGGTTTACCAGGAGCGCGCCGGGCGGCGGCAGGGCGCCGCCTTCCAGCGGGCGCGCGGCGACCGAGCGCAGCCCCACCCCCACGACGCGCCCGTTGCCAGAGGGGTCCACCGTGGCGCTGAGGAGCGTCACGCAGAGCGGCCCGGCCTGGGGAGCGGGCGGAAGCAGCAGGTGGTAGGCGCGATGCTCGGGCGCGATTGCCAGGGGCAGGCTCAAAGCGCCAACGCGCACATCGGCGCGATCGATGGCCCGCCCGGCGCTCCCGGCGGTAACGGCGCTGCCCAGGAGGCGCAGGTCGAGGGCCGCCAGGGGCCGCGCAAGCCCCATCGCTGGCAGGCATACCGTCCCCGCGCCTGTGCTCCAGCGATAGGGCAGGCCCTGGGTTTCGCCCTCCAGGGACTGGAAGCCGGCGAAGAGGTCGCGGATGCGGTCATCGGCGCGGACGTGGGCCTGGTAGGCGCTGGCGTAGTAGGTTACGGTGAGGGTGAGGGCCAGCAGGCCGAGGAGCAGGGCGGGGGCCAGTTCGCGCCAGAAGGCGGCGCGGCGAACCCGCGAGAGCGGCGGCGCGGCGAGGGCGGGCACGACGTCTTTCAGCACCATAGTGCGGATCCATACGACCTTCTCGGGCAACAACGCGACATTGAGCGCGTGCGGATGTGCTGCGCCCGGTTGGCAATCAACAACCTGCCATTCGCGCCTGGCACAAGGATTACGCGCGACCCCCCTGGCCTGAGGGCCGCGCGCCGTGCGATCCCGATCCACCGGCCGGCTGCGGCGGTGGCCTCACTTGCCTTTACCCAGGAAATCCTTGATCGTATCGTAAATATCGTCACGCTCGGCAATTTCAGAGATCACGATCCGTTCGTCGCCGCCCAGGTACTCTTCCAGATCGTGGGCGAAGCGGCCCGAACCGTAGAGGGAGCGCACCTGCCCGTAGCAGAAGAGGTTGACCTTGGGCAGCAACTCTTTCTTGAGCAACTCGATACACTCGCGGGTATCGCCACCGCCCCAGTTGTCGCCATCGGAGAAGTGGAAGGGGTAGATGTTCCACTCATCGGCGGGGTAGCGTTCGTCGATCAGCCGGTTGCAGAGCTTGTAGGCCGAAGAGATCTTCGTACCGCCGCCCTCGCGGATATGGTAGAACGTCTCCTGGTCCACCTCTTTGGCCGCCGCGTCGTGGACGATATAGCGAATATCGATCTCTTTGTACTGCGAGCGAAGCCAGGTTTCGATCCAGAACGCAGTAATGCGCACCAGTTCCTTTTGCTCGGTGCCCATGGAGCCGGAGACGTCCATCATGTAAATGATCACCGCGTTGCTCTCGGGGAGCATGGTCTCCTTCCAGGAGCGGTAGCGCATATCGTCGCGAATGGGCACCACGACGGGGTTGCCTTCGTCGTAGTCGCCCGCGGCGATCTGGCGGCGCAGGGCCTCGCGGTAGGTGCGCTTGAAGTGGCGCAGCGAGTTGGGACCGGTGCGGCGGATGCCGCTATACTTATCTTTCTCGCTGACGATATTCTTTTTGCCCTTGGGCTGGATATTGGGCAGTTGCAGTTCTTCGCCGAGAATGGCGGCCAGTTCCTCCAGCGAGACATCCACTTCGAGGACGTGCTGGCCCGGCTCGGAGCCGGCCTGGCCCTGCCCGGTCTGGCCATCGCCCTGGGCGATCGGGTCGCCGACATCGCCGTCGCCCTGGCCAACCCCGCCGCCCTGCCGGGCGCCATAGCGGAACTGGGGGATATCAATCTGGGGCACAGGAATGCTGACGAAGCGTTTCCCCTGGCGCCCGATCATCTCCCCTTGCGACATGTACTTGCGCAGGTCTTTTTTGATCTTTCCGCGAACGATCTGGCGAAAGCGCCCCAGGTCGCGGTCAACGCGTTTCATGGACATAGGCATACGGCGCACGGTGGGAGCAGCAAAGCGCGCGGCGTAAGGCACCTGGCAGACGAGCAGCCTCGCACTGACCGGAATGCGCTCGCGCCGCGCGCCTTACGCCGGCCCTCACCCCTCCTAGTAGTTGCTCTTGGTATCCCCGCGGGCGAAGATCGAGGCCACGTAGTTCAGCACATCGGTCGCGCTCTGCTCATTGTAGCCGAAGTCGCGGATGAGACGGGCCTTGACCACGTCGATCTTCTCCTGGGTGTCCTTATCGATCACGCGCGAGACCAGGGAGGTCAGCTTGATGCTATCCTTTTGATCCTCGAAGAGCTTCAGTTCCAGCGCCTTGTGCAGACGCTCGTTGGTGCGGTAGTCGAAGGTCTTGCCCTCGATGGCCAGCGCGCCGATGTAGTTCATAATCTCGCGCCGGAAGTCGTCCTTGCGGCTCTCGGGGATATCGATCTTCTCCTCGATGCTGCGCATCAGACGCTCATCGGGTTCTTCGTACTGCCCGGTGTAGCGATTGCGCACCTTTTCGCGCTGGGTATAGGCCTTGATGTTGTCGATGTAGTTGCCGCAGAGGCGCTTGATGGCTTCCTCATCGGCGGAGATGGCCCGCTGCACTTCGTTCTTCACGATCTCGGTATACTCCTCGCGCACCACCGAGAGC
>JAOACN010000103.1 GCA_026417815.1 Chloroflexaceae bacterium
CCCCACTCCGACCGATCCCGGGCAAGGGGCCAGTGAAGCTGAACCTGGCGCCCCGGAGGCCGCGCAACGCTCCCGATCCGTGTTCACCCCGGCCCGGGTGGTTCTGCCGCCGCTCTCGGAGCGCAACGCCCCTTCCGCGCCCCCCTCGACCGGGCGGGGCAGCCTGGCCGCCCGGAGCAAGGCCGCCGCTGAACGGGCGCCCGCACGCCCCGCGCCCGCCGAGAGCGTCCCCCCATCGTGGCGCAGCAGTGGCGGCAATCTGGTGGTTACCGAGCAAAACATTAGCGCCATTCGTTCGGTGATGAGCCAGCTCTCGCAGGATCTTGGCGCCCAGAGCGTAATGCTGACCGATCGGGCCGGCATGGTTCTGGTCGAGGTGGGCAGCGCCACCAACCTGCCGATGATGATCGTCCTGCCCCTGCTCTCCACCGGCTTCTCCACCACCGGCGAAGTGGCCCGGCAGTTGCGCGAACAGGACGCCACCAGCGTCTACATCCACGAAGGCGTGAATGTGGACCTGTACTGTTTCGACGTGATGCAGCGCTTCTTGCTCGTGCTGGTGTTCAACAAGAGGGTCGCCAGTTCTAAAATCGGCGCCGTGTGGATCAACGCCAAGCGAGCGATCCGCGAACTGCGTGAAGCCTTTGCGCGTTAGGTCATGTTTCTGGGAGGGCTGCGCCCTCCCAGGCCCTCCCGATGGGAAGCTGACGCAGGGGGCGGAGGAACCTGGTTCCTCCGCCCCCTGTTCGGTGCATGCGGCAACGCGCGCTCGCTGCGCCGCGCCCCATTTGTTCGCGATACGTAGGGTTTGCCTTGGATGATAGCCTATGGTATACTCGCGCGCGGAAAAACACCGGCGCGAGATATAGATAATGGCGCGCATATGGCAACTTGTGCGTTCGGCCATTCTGTGTTATGCTATTTGTGAAGAATGGAACGAAGCCAGGTCGCGCCAGCAGCGACGCCACGGTTCCACGGTTGCACCAGGGTACGCACGCACCACGAAGATTCGGTCGCCGCGCGTCGCGGGTATGCCCGCAATGATGCCCCGAGAGGGAGGTAGAACCTTGTCTGGACGAATGCGCTTCCTTGTCATTACCGTTGTGCTGCTTGCAGTCGCGGTTGCCAGCCGCTTCTTCCTCTTCAGCGGCGACCCGCACGTTGAAGTGGCGGCGGAGAAACTCTTCAGCATCGGTGGGTTCAAGGTCACCAACGCGCTGTTTACGGCGCTGGTGGTTGACATCATCCTGGTGGTGCTGGCCTGGCTGGCCACCCGCAACATGCAACTGGTGCCCCGGGGCCTGCAGAACGTGATGGAGATCATTCTTGAGGCGCTCTACAATCTCCTCAAGAACATCAGCCCGAAATTCATCGATCGCGCCTGGCCCCTGGTAGCGACGATCTTCCTCTTTGTGCTCACCGCAAACTGGCTTGGCCTGGTGCCCGGCGGCAGTTCGATCGGACCGTGCATGGCCAAGGAGCACAAAGAGACCGCGCGCCTGGCGCTGGTCGAGGAGGGGCCGAAAGCCGGCTCGATTGCGCTCATCCCCGCCGCGGCCGAGAAACATAATCCCTACACCACATGCCCTGAAGGCACCTCGCTGATACCCTGGCTGCGCCCGCCAAGCACCGATCTCAACTTCACCTTCGCCCTGGGTCTTCTCTCGTTTGTCTTCTTCACCTACTGGGGCTTCCGCACCCTGGGCTTCGGCGGCTACCTCTCCAAGTTCTTCAATTTGAACGGCATTATGTCCTTCGTGGGCATCATCGAGTTCATCTCCGAACTGATCAAGCCCGTCGCCCTGGCCCTTCGTCTTTTCGGCAACATCTTCGCCGGCGAGGTGCTGATCGCGGTGTTGACGTTCCTGGTGCCCCTGGCGCTGCCGATGCCGATCTACGGCTTTGAACTCTTCGTGGGCTTCATCCAGGCCCTGGTCTTCGCCCTGCTCACGATGGCCTTCCTGAGCATCGCCACCACCGGCCATGGCGATGAGCATCACGGCGGCGAATCGGCGCACGGCCCCGATGCTTCTAAGGCCCATTGAGGCGACCTGATTACCATACATCGTTCTGAGGAGATGCGTTCAGCGTAGATTTCAGGAGGATCGGAGACAATGGAAGGCTTGAATCTCATCGCCACCGCGCTCGCCATCGGCCTGGCAGCCATCGGCCCTGGTATCGGCATCGGCATCATTGTGGCAGGCGCCCTGCAGGCGATGGGCCGCAATCCCGAGATGGAAAATACGCTCATTACCTACATGTTCATTGGAATCGCCTTTACCGAGGCCCTCGCGATCTTCGGTCTGGTGATCTCGTTCATGATCGCCTTTGGTGTTATTCAGTAACCCCTCGCCCCGATGGAGGTTGACGCGTGGAAGCATTAGGGATCAACCTGAACCTGTTCCTCGCCCAGTTGATCAACTTTGGCGTTATCGTGGGGTTGCTCTGGGTGCTGCTCTATAAGCCCGTACAGAAGATCCTCAACGAGCGCACCGCCCGGATCGAGGCCAGCCTGCGCGAGGCCGATCAGGTCAGGCAGCAACTCGCCTCGGCCAAGCGTGACTACGACGCCGAAATTGCCAGGGCTCGCAAAGAGGCCGCCGAGATCGTCGCCCAGGCCCAGGAACGGGCCAAGGCCCAGGAGGCCGAGATCCTCAAACAGGCCCGCAGCGAGGCCGACCGGATCCGCGAAGAGGCCCGCGCGCAGGCCGAGCAGGAGCGTAGCCAGATGCTGCGCGAGGCCAAGGACGAGATCGCCGAACTGGTGACGCTCACCGCGACTCGCGTGCTGAATGCCGAGCTGAAGGCGACCGGGCATGATAAACTGATAGAAGAATCACTCGCTGCTCTCGGCCGCCAGAACTGACCGGTCGCTGGTTGCCGGCAATGCCAGGCCCCGGTGACCGCTTATCGAGAACCACGATGGCAACAACAGTTGACGCCAGGGCGATCGCTGGCACCCTCTACGAATCGCTGCTGGAAACGGCCCTTGAACAGTTGCGGGCCGCCGCGCCCAAACTCGCCGGCGTCACCGCCGCCGATGCGGCGCAGCGCATCGACGCGGCCCTGCCGAAGAATGCGCTGCCCCAGGTGCGCAATTTCCTCCTCGGCCTCGCCCGCGAAGGCTTGCTCGATCGCGTTGCCGATGTCACCGAAGTGTTTGCGACCTACCTCGCCGGCCCGCCCACCGCAAAACTTGAGGCGGCGGTCACCAGCGCCGTTGAACTTAGCGACGCGCAGCGCAAACGCATCACCACCGACCTGCAGCGGCGCTACGGCGCCGAGATGACGGTCAGGTTCGACGTTGACCCCTCGCTCATCGGCGGCCTGATCATTCGCGTTGGCGACCAGGTGCTCGACAACAGTCTGCGCACCCGTTTGAGCGCGATACAGCGGAGTATGCTCAATAGTTGACGGGGTGCGGCGCCGGGCCGGCGGGGAAGATGGCGTTGCCGCCCTCCCCGCCCCTCCGGTGCCGACGCTCCCATTCCTCTAGGTGGAGCCACGCCATGACCACGACCAATGAGTTGCTTTCCCGGCTCAGGCAGAGTATCACCGCCGGGGTTGATCTGCAGCCGCGCCAGGTAAACGTTGGCACCGTTGTCGCCGTGGGCGACGGTGTGGCTCGCATCTCCGGCCTCGACCGGGTGCGCGCCTCGGAGTTGATCGAGTTTCCGCCAAAAGCCGGTCGCCCTGAGTCGATCTTTGGTTATGCCCTCAACCTGGAAGAAGACACCGTCGGCGCGATTATCCTCGGTGACTACGAGTCGATCGAGGAAGGCGATATGGTGACCTCCACCGGCCGCGTGATCTCGGTGCCCGTTGGCCAGGGGTTGCTCGGCCGCGTGGTCAACCCCCTCGGCCAGCCCCTCGATGGCAAGGGGCCGATTGCGGTCACCAACTATCGCGAGGTTGAGCGCATCGCCCCCGGCGTGATCACCCGCAAGTCGGTGGATACGCCCGTGCAGACCGGCATCGTCGCCATTGACGCCCTCATCCCCATCGGCCGCGGCCAGCGCGAGCTGATCATTGGCGACCGGCAAACCGGCAAGACCGCCGTCGCCGTGGATACCATCCTCAACCAGAAGGGCCAGGGGATGGTCTGCATCTACGTGGCCATCGGCCAGCGCCGCGCCCAGGTGGCCCAGGTGGTGGGCACCCTGGAGAAGTACGGCGCCCTCGACTACACGATCATCGTCTCGGCCACCGCCTCCGAGAGCGCCGCGCTCCAGTACATCGCCCCCTATGCCGGCTGCGCCATGGGCGAAGAGGTGATGGAAAACGGCGTGATGGTTGATGGGAAGCTGGTCAAGGACGCGCTGATCGTCTACGACGACCTCTCCAAGCACGCCGTCGCCTATCGCCAGGTGTCCCTGCTGCTGCGCCGCCCTCCCGGCCGCGAGGCCTACCCCGGCGACGTGTTCTACCTGCACTCGCGCCTGCTGGAACGCGCCGCGCGCCTGAACGAGGACTACGGCGGCGGCTCGCTCACCGCCCTCCCGGTGATCGAGACCCAGGCCAACGACGTCTCGGCGTACATCCCCACCAACGTTATTTCGATTACCGACGGCCAGATCTACCTGGAGTCGGACCTGTTCAACGCCGGGCAGCGCCCCGCCCTCAACGTGGGTATCTCGGTCAGCCGCGTCGGCTCCTCGGCCCAGACCCGCGCCATGCGCTCCGTCGCTGGCAAGCTCAAGGGCGAACTGGCCCAGTTCCGCGACCTGGCCGCCTTTGCCCAGTTCGCCTCCGACCTGGACGCGACGACCAAGGCCCAGATTGACCGCGGCCAGCGCCTCCAGGAACTGCTCAAGCAGCCGCAGTACCATCCCCTGGCGGTCGAGGACCAGGTGGCCATTCTCTACGCCGCCAACAACAATTACCTGGACGATGTGCCTGTCGCGGCCATCACCGCCTGGCGTGATGACTTCCTGGCCTTCCTGCGCTCGGCCCACCCCGAGGTGCGCAAGCTGATCTATGATAACCGCCTCGACCGGAAGTTCCCCTCCGATGAGGTGAAGAACGCCCTGGAGGCGGCAATCAAGGAGTTTAAGGCGACCAGTTCCTATCAGTAGGATCGCGCGCCGGGAGGGTGTGGGAGCGCAAGGCCCTCCCAGGAACCCTCGTTCCTCGCCCGGGTGGATGGGCGTCGGGGCGAAAGACCTTTCGCCCGCCAGAGAAACCTGGTCTCCCCGCGCCCCTCCCGGTACGGCCCGACCCTCCGGGAGGACGTGACCCTCCCGATGCTGGCGCTATTCATAGCGGAGCGACTATGGCTTCCAGCCGCGAAATCAAACGACGTATCCGCTCGGTCAAGAACGTGGCCCAGATCACCCGCGCCATGGAGATGGTCGCGGCCTCGAAGATGCGCCGGGCGCAGCGCAACGTGCTGGCGACGCGGCCCTACGCCGACCGCATGCGCGATCTCATCGGCGACCTGAATGCCCGCGTGGTGGGCCAGGCCCGTCGCGGCACCTTCCTGGAGGTGCGCCCGGATACCGGTCGGGTGGCCCTGATCGTCGTCACCCCTGACCGGGGCCTGGCCGGCAGCCTGACCTCGAACGTCCTGCGCCGGGTGGGACGTTTTATCCTCGATCAGCAACAGCAGGGCCGGGTGGTGGACACCTACGCCTACGGCAAGAAGGGGCGCGACTTCCTTGCGCGCAGCGGCCAGAACCTGCAGGCCGAGGCGATCAAACTCGGCGACGCCCCGAAACTGGAACAGATCCTCGGCGTGGCCACCGCCGCCATCAGCCGGGCCCAGGCGGGCGAGTACAGCGAAGTGTATTTGATTTATAGCGAGTTTATCAACACCCTGGTGCAACGCCCGACGCTCAAGAAGCTCGTGCCCGTCGAGGCCCCCGAGGAGAGCGGCGGCGGCCGGCAGGTTGATTTCACCTACGAGCCGAGCCAGGCCGAAGTGCTCGATGAACTGCTGCCCCGCTACGTCGAAACGCAGATCTACCAGGCCATTCTCGAGTCGATCGCCAGTTTCTACTCGGCCCAGATGGTGGCGATGCGTAACGCCACCCGCAACGCCAAGGACCTGGTGCGCGACCTGACCCTCAGCTACAACAAGGCTCGCCAGGCGGCCATCACCAAGGAGGTCTCGGAGATCTCCAGCGGCGCCGCCGCGCTCGCCGAAATGTAAGCCGCGCGGCGCGCGCCAGCGACCGGCGCCATCCGCGGGGCGCCGCCCCCGGACGCCGGTCATCCCCGGATGAACCAGGAACAACCCCGATCGGCGGGACGGCACGCCATCCCCGATCGGTGATGGAGTGGAAACCATGACCAGCGGGAACGGGAACAAAGCGCAGGGTGTTGTTCGCGAAATCATCGGCGTGGTGATCACCGCCGAGTTTAAGGACCATATCCCCGAGATTTACAACGCCCTTGAGATTCCGCTTGAAGATGGCAGCACCCTCGTGTGTGAGGTGCAGCAACAACTCGGCGGGGGCCAGGTCAAGGCCGTGGCCATGGGCAGCACCGATGGCCTGCAACGCGGCGTGCCGATCTACGATACCGGCAAGCCGATTGCCGTGCCGGTCGGTCCGGCCACCCTCGGGCGCGTCTTCAACGTGCTCGGGCGGCCGATTGATGGCGGCGAGGCGATCGCCCCGACCGTCGAACGCCGGCCCATCCATCGCCCACCGCCCTCGTTCGAGGAGCAGAGCACCGAGGCGCAGATCTTCGAGACCGGGATCAAAGTGATTGACCTGATCGCCCCCTTCACCCGCGGCGGCAAGACGGCGATCTTCGGTGGCGCCGGGGTGGGCAAAACGGTGGTGATCCAGGAACTGATCGCCAATATCGCCAAGGAGCAGTCGGGGTACTCGGTCTTCGCCGGGGTGGGTGAACGCTCCCGCGAGGGTAACGACCTGATCCACGAGATGCGCGAGGCCCGGATTGACGAAACCACCACGGTCTTCGACAAGCCCGTGATGGTCTTCGGGCAGATGAACGAGCCGCCTGGCGCGCGCCTTCGCGTGGGCCTCACCGCGCTGACCATGGCCGAGTACTTCCGCGACGAGGGCCGCGACATCCTGCTCTTCATTGACAACATTTTCCGCTTCGTGCAGGCCGGCTCGGAAGTCTCTTCGCTCCTCGGGCGTATGCCTTCCCAGGTGGGGTACCAGCCCACCCTCGGCACCGAGATGGGCGAACTCCAGGAGCGCATCACCTCCACCAAGCGCGGCTCGATCACCTCGATGCAGGCCGTGTATGTGCCCGCCGACGACTATACCGACCCGGCCCCGGCAACGGTGTTCGCCCACCTCGACGCGACTATCTCGCTCGAACGCAGCATTGCCGAGCGGGCGATCTTCCCCGCCGTGGATCCGCTGGCCTCCACCAGCCGCATCCTTGACCCGAACGTGGTCGGCGAGGAGCACTACCGCGTGGCCCAGGAGGTCAAGCGCGTGCTCCAGCGTTACAAGGATCTGAAGGACATCATCGCCATTCTCGGCATGGAAGAGTTAAGCGACGACGATAAGCTCACCGTGGCGCGGGCGCGTAAGATTGAACTGTTCTTCTCCCAGCCCTTCACCGTGGCCCAGCAGTTCACCGGGCGCCCGGGCAAGTATGTGCCGGTGGCCAAGACGGTCGAGAGCTTCCGCCGCGTACTCAATGGCGAGGGCGACCACATCCCCGAGTCGTTCTTCTACATGCAGGGCGACTTCGACGATGTGCTCGCGGCCTACGAGTCCAGCCAGAAGGCCTGAGATGAATCCAGGAATCCGGGTTGCGCCACAGGCTGACCCCTACCAGGAGCCTGTTCGGACAACCAGGTTATCCGATTTCTTCCCGGGAGGCTACGCCCTCCCGGACGTCCCCTCAGGCAGGGTCGTGGGGAAACCCGCTTTCCCCACCCTCCTGATGGAGTTCTTCGGACAGGCTGCAAGAGGCATCAGGAGATCCTCATGCCCATTCACCTCGAAATTGTGACTGCCGAACGGGTGGTGCTCTCCGACGACGTGGATCTGATCAGCGCCCCCACCCGGGCCGGTCGGGTGGGTATCCTGCCGCGCCACGCCCCGCTGCTGACGATACTGGAGCCCGGTGAACTGGGGATCGTCAAGGACGGGGTGCGCACGCCTTTTGCCGTATCGGGCGGGTTCATGGAAGTGTTGCCCACGCGGGTGACCATTCTCGCCGACACGGTCGAGCGGGCCGACGAGATTGACGAGGCCCGCGCCGAGGCGGCGCGCAAACTGGCCGAGGAGCGCAAGCAAATGGCCCAGAGTGAGCGCGATGCCGCCATTGCAGAAGCCAAGTTGCGCAAGGAACTGGTGCGACTGCAGGTGGCGCGGCTCAAGAACGTCGGACGGCGCCAGTAGGGACGGCAAAGATCCGCTATAATAACCTGTACGTGTTGAACCCGCCACGGCAGGGTTCACCGTCCGCCTCCGGAAAGTCCGGGGCAGCCACGTCACCTCAGAAGGGGTTCATCGTTGGTTCTCGCGGCATCGCCGCCAGAACCAGCGATACCCGGGGTGTGGGGCTTGCCCCGGTTGCCGTGCATCGTCCCTGCCTTCCACGGCGCCGTCTCGCGCCGCAACGTATAGAGGATCTATGGCCCGCAAGATCGGTATTGACCTGGGTACCGCAAACGTACTGGTGTACGTGAAAGGAAAGGGGATTGTGCTCTCGGAGCCTTCGGTAGTGGCTCTGAGCACCAGAGACGGGCGCGTGCGCGCGGTCGGGGCCGAGGCCCTGGCGATGCTCGGACGCGAGCCGGAGAGCATCGAGGTCGTGCGCCCCATGCGCAACGGCGTGATCGCCGACTACCAGGTGACCGAGGCCATGCTCAAGTACTTCATCGGGCGGGTCGCCGGTCGCTTTCGTTTTTCCCGGCCCGAGGTGATGATCTGCATTCCCGCCGGGGTGACCAGCGTAGAGATGCGCGCCGTGCGCGACGCGGCGCTGGAGGCCGGCGCCGGGCGGGCCTACCTCATCCGCGAACCGCTGGCCGCGGCCATCGGCGCCAACATCCCCGTCGCGCAGCCCTCGGGGAACCTGGTCATTGATATCGGCGGCGGTACGACCGAGGTGTCGGTGATCTCGCTCAACGATATCGTGGTAAGC
>JAOACN010000153.1 GCA_026417815.1 Chloroflexaceae bacterium
CCACCGCCAGCCCTACCGCCACGTCCACCGCCACCGTCAGCCCTACCGCCACGCCCACCGCCACCGCTACGCCCACCGCCAGCCCTACCCCGACACCCGAGGTATGCCAGGGGATGGGGGAAACGGTGACGATCAGCGGCGCCGGGATGCGTAATCATGGAGAGCAGACAATCGTCATACCCGAGTCGCGCTGGTCAACCGTACAGGTCGTGGGGCGCTTCGCTGGCGACGCGCGCAAGCCGCCAGAACTGGTCCGTTTTCGCTTTGCCGATGGCACGGAGGTTGTGCGGCGGTCCCCGAGCGCGGTAAATGAGCGCGGCTATGTATTCGAGGCCCCTGGCCGCCCGGGTCCGGTGAGCGTGGATGTGCGCGAGCCGCGCGGGGCCGCCACCGCGCGCGGCATTGTGGTCACGGCGGACAGCGGAGCTAACGCAGGGATCTGTGGCGTCTGGACCTCTCCGTTCACAGAGGTGTATAATGGAGCGATGACAGTGGATGTGCTCCTGCCCACGGCGCTCGAACGGCCCGGTAATCTGCGCGTGCGCGGCGTGTTTATTGCTGACCGGGACGCGCAGCCAGTTATGTTCGGCGCGGAGGCCGGCGGCGTGGTTGCCCATACGCAAACGCAACCAGACGCCGGTTCCGCTCTGATCATTGAGGAGGTGATGCTCCCCGACGTGCCGCCCGGCACGGATCGCGTCCGGATCTGGTTCGCGTCGCCGCTTTCGGGCGACGAGGCGGCGATCTTCGTGAGCGCATCCGTAGCCTACCCCTGTCCACCGGCAGGACCATTCTCCAGCACTTCTCCCAGCAAACCGGCGAGGGTGCTCCTGGCCGGAGCAGTACCGATGTTCCACGTCTTACGGAGGAGAAGGGCCAGCCACCAGACACGCCTGCGCTGCCCACGCCCCGACGCCGGTATAGCCGGGAGTTCCGCCTACCCGCCCGGCCAGGCGCATTGAATGCCGCGGGGAGCATAGGGATGGTCGGCATCACGCCACTTCCCTTACCCGCCCGGCATACGAGGACCATTGCGTATGGAGCAGACTTTCTGGGAGCGAAGCGCAGAAGCCCTCCTGCTTCTGTACTTCACCAGAGAGGAGATTGAGCGCTGCACCCCGAACGAGCGCCGGCTGCTCGCAGTGATGCAGTTCATCGATCTCCCCGATGATGGGGCCCCTGACGATCCCGATCTTGAGCGGCGGCGCCGGCGGCTGATTGCGCGGCTTGCCGCGCTGCCGCCGGCCTTTTTGTCTGACGCTGACGAGGCCTCGTCTCGCTAACCTTTCCTTCCCCCTGGCAGCACGTCCGTCACCTCATTGTCTCCGAACCTCCTACGCATGGTCGTTCGGCCCCTGGAACGCCTTCGCCCTCACGTCTAACACAACGCTAACACCCCACTAGTGCGCGGCAGATGCGCGCGTGTTACGATACGCTCAGCATTGTGGACAGGGAGGAATACACCTATGTCATTTAATACGAGTCGTTTCACGCAAAAATCTACCGAGGCGATCATCGCCGCGCAGACGATCGCCGAACGCAACGGTAACAGCGAGGTGCAACCCGAGCACCTGCTGTACGCCCTGCTCGAACAGACCGACGGAGTCGTCCCTCAGGTCCTTACGCGCCTGAACCTGGCAGTTGGCGCGCTCAAGCAGCAGGTCAACGCCGAGATCAACAAACTGCCGCGCATCAGCGGCGCGAAGGCGGAGCCGCAGTACAGTTCGCGCATGCGCGCGGTACTCTTGCGGGCCTACGACGAGATCGGCCAGTTCGGCGATGAATACGTTTCCACCGAACATCTGCTCCTGGCGATTCTCGATCACGCCGGCGGCGGCGCCGAGCGGGTCCTCAAGCAGGCCGGGCTTACCCGCGACAAACTGCTCGCCGCCCTGCGCGAGGTGCGCGGCGCCCAGCGCGTCACCAGCCCCACTCCCGAAGGCACCTACGCCGCCCTGGAGCAGTACGGGCGCGACCTGACCGAACTGGCCCGTCGCGGCAAACTCGACCCGGTCATCGGGCGCGACGAGGAGATCCGACGGGTGATCCAGATCCTCAGTCGGCGCACCAAGAACAACCCGGTGCTGATCGGCGAGCCGGGGGTGGGCAAGACCGCCATCGTCGAGGGGCTGGCCCAGCGCATCGTGCGGGGCGACGTGCCCGAGGCGCTCAAGAACAAGCGGGTGGTGGCGCTGGATATGGGCGCGTTGATCGCTGGCGCAAAGTACCGCGGCGAGTTCGAGGAGCGGCTCAAGGCCGTGCTGAAGGAGATCCAGGAGCGCGAAGACATCATCCTCTTCGTGGACGAACTGCACACCGTGGTCGGCGCTGGCGCGGCCGAAGGGGCCATGGACGCCTCGAACATGCTCAAGCCGATGCTGGCCCGGGGTGAACTGCACATGGTCGGCGCCACCACCCTTGATGAGTACCGCAAGCACATCGAGAAGGACGCCGCCCTGGAGCGCCGCTTCCAGCCGGTGCTGGTGGACCCGCCGAGCGTCGAGGACACCATCAGCATCCTGCGGGGGTTGAAGGAGCGTTACGAGACCCACCACGGCGTGCGTATCACCGACGCGGCCCTGGTGGCGGCTGCCGTGCTCTCCGACCGCTACATCAGCGACCGCTTCCTGCCCGACAAGGCGATTGACCTGATTGACGAGGCCGCCGCGCGCCTGCGCATGGAGATCACCTCTGATCCGCAGGAACTTGACGACCTCAAGCGGCGCATGATGCAACTGGAGATCGAGCGCGAGGCCCTGAAGAAGGAGACCGACCGGGCCAGTAAGGAGCGGCTGGAGAAACTGGAACAAGAACTGGCCAACTTGCGCGAGGAGCGCAACCGCCTGGAGATCCAGCTCCAGAACGAGCGTCGCGAACTCGAGCGCATCCAGTCGTTGAAGGAGCAGATCGAGCAGACCAGGGCGGCCATCGAGCAGGCCCAGCGCCAGTACGATTACAACAAGGCCGCCGAGTTGCAGTACGGCACGCTGGTCAGCCTGGAGCGGCAACTCCAGGAAGCTGAGGCGCGCCTGGACCAGAGCGCGAGCATCCTGCGCCAGGAGGTGCGCGAACAGGACATCGCCGAGATCGTCTCGCGCTGGACGGGCATCCCGGTGAGCAAACTGCTCGAAGGTGAGGTGGAGAAGCTCATCCACATGGAAGAGCGCCTGCATCGGCGCGTCGTCGGCCAGGACGAGGCGGTGGCGGCGGTGGCCAACGCCGTGCGCCGGGCACGTTCCGGCCTGCAGGCCCCGAACCGGCCCCTGGGCTCGTTCCTCTTCCTCGGCCCCACCGGCGTCGGCAAGACCGAACTGGCGCGGGCCCTGGCGGAGTTCCTCTTCGACGATGAGCAGGCC
>JAOACN010000169.1 GCA_026417815.1 Chloroflexaceae bacterium
ACCTGGCGCCCCTTGAACGCTTTACCCACGAGATGGGCCTGAAGGACGTGACGCCCGAAGAGAAGTTGACCGTAACGGCAGCCAGCCTCCCGGCAGAGGGTGAAGAGACGCGCGTGGTCGTGCTTCGCGCAATCAATGAGTGAACCGTCTGTAAAAGCTCCGGCGAGGCGCGTTCATATGAAGTGATATTCGTCCCTGGTCATTCGCGACCCTGGCTCGCCGGAAGCGTCATTGATGCAACACTTTCTCAGGAACCGCACACGTAACGGTGAGACGCTTCCATTATCCGGCCTCGCCTCCATCGCCCTGTTGGGCGGCGCTACGTTATGGAACCCTGGGTCGAACCAGATGCGAACCCTGGCAGTGGGTCGGTACAACCCTTCAGTTGACCGACCCACTCAATTTTGCGTCATTCTCCCTGACAGGGTTCGTTTCGCCGTGACCGGAAGGTTCGACGCAAGATAAGGAGCATTTGAAAGGATGGTTAAGTACATCTTTGTTACTGGCGGTGTGGTTTCTTCGGTGGGCAAAGGGATCAGCGTTGCCTCGATCGGCAGGTTGCTCAAGAGTCGCGGCCTGCGCGTCTCGGTGCTGAAACTTGACCCGTATCTCAACGTCGATCCCGGAACGATGTCACCCTATCAACACGGCGAGGTCTTCGTTACCGAAGACGGCGCCGAGACGGACCTCGATCTGGGCCACTACGAACGCTTCATTGACGAGAACCTGACCCGGCTGAGCAATGTCACGACCGGCCAGATCTACTCTGCGGTGATCGCCAAGGAGCGCCGCGGCGACTATCTGGGCGGCACCATCCAGGTGATCCCGCATATCACCGAGGAAATTAAAGCGCGCATCATTGCCGTCGGCCGGCAGAGCAACGCCGACGTGGTAATTGTGGAGGTCGGCGGCACCGTGGGCGACATCGAAAGTCTGCCCTTCCTGGAAGCCATCCGGCAGATGCGCAAGGACGTGGGACGCGACAATGTGCTCTACATCCACGTGACCCTGCTGCCCCACATTGGCTCAACCGGCGAATTGAAGACCAAACCCACCCAGCACTCGGTGATGGCCCTGCGAAACGTTGGCATTACTGCCGATGTGATCATCTGTCGCGCCGATTATGCCATCTCCGATGACATTCGCGATAAGGTCGCCTTTTTCACCGATGTCGACTCGCGCGCCGTCATTCCCCTTCAGACCGTCGACTCGATCTACGATGTGCCCCTGGTGCTGGAAGCGGCCGGGTTGGGCGATTACCTTTGCCACCACCTCGGCTTGAACGCTCCGCCGCCCGATCTCAGCGCCTGGCAGGAACTGGTGCGCATGATCCGCCAACCCAAGCGGGTGCTCCCGATCGCCCTGGTGGGTAAGTACGTCGAACTCAAAGACGCCTACATCAGCGTGATCGAGGCGCTGCGCCACGCTGGCCTGCACCAGGAACTGGATATTGACGTTCACTGGGTGTCCGCCGAACAGGTTGAGCGCGAAGGCCCCGACCGGCTGCTGGGCAAGGTGTATGGCATCGTGGTGCCAGGTGGTTTTGGCGACCGCGGCATCGAAGGTAAGATCCTCAGCGCCGACTATGCCCGGCGTACCGGCACCCCCTACCTGGGCCTGTGTCTGGGGATGCAGTGCGCCACGATCGCCTTCGCCCGCCACGTGCTCGGCACCCAGGACGTGAACAGCACCGAATTCGCCCCCCATTGCGCCCATCCCGTCATTGATCTGATGCCCGACCAGCGCGATGTGACCAACAAGGGCGGCACCATGCGCCTGGGCACGTACCCCTGCCGGCTCGTGCCGGGCACCCGCGCCCACGCCGCCTACGGGCAGGACCTGATCCACGAGCGCCACCGCCACCGCTTCGAGTTCAACAACCGCTACCGCGAGGTGCTGGAGGAGGCCGGTCTGGTTATCAGCGGTCTCTCGCCCGATCAGCGGCTGGTTGAGATCATCGAACTCCGCGAACATCCCTGGTTCGTCGGCAGCCAGTTCCACCCGGAGTTCCTGTCGCGACCCAACCAGCCCCATCCGCTGTTCCGCGAGTTCATCGCCGCAGCCGCGCGCACGCAGCGGGCCAACGAACCGCAGCAACTGCACCTGGTGGATTCCAGTTCACCTACGGCGATGGCGGCCTGGGCGTCCATGGAACTCTCGTGAGCTGGTTGTTCCAGGCGCCGTTCCTCGGTTGGTCGGAGGAGCGTGGGGAAACGTAACGTTTCGCACTTAGGACGACAGTAAAGCCTGGGAACGAGGACGTCTCGCCCTCGAAGCCACAACGAGGGCTTCCAGCCCTCGCTCCCAGGAGAAGGGTGAACCGTTACGGGGAAACCAGGCTTCCCCACGCCTGCCATCCCGTCTGCCGGGAGAACTTTCCATCCCCATTGGTGAAAAACTTCTCGATTTGGCTTCAGAAAGCCCTATCCGCGCATCAAAGGTCTTGCGTCACCCTGAAAAGTGTTTATAATATGGGGGCAATGGGACGGCTTAGGCGAACGCGATGGGCATAGCCACCCCGACACCCTTGGGCTCAAGGGCGAACCTGCTCGCTACCCTGGCACGGACCAATTCTCGGCAAAGGACCTTCGGCAAGGAGCGGCGAGCGATGAGCTTCGCGGACAAGACCATTACGTGTCGGGACTGTGGGATGGACTTTGTGTTTACGGCGGGCGAGCAGGAGTTTTACGTTTCAAAGGGGTTCGTCAACGAGCCGACGCGCTGCCCGTCGTGCCGCCAGGCGCGGAAGGCGGCGATGAACAACGGCGCCCCGCGAGAGGAACGCCCTCCCCGGCCCCCTATGGCCGCCAGCGGCGCGCGCGAGCGGGTGAGCTACAAGACCACCTGCGCCAACTGCGGGCAGGAGACAACCGTGCCCTTTGTGCCCCGAGGCACCAAACCGGTGTACTGTAGCACCTGTTTCGATGCCATTCGCAGCAGTGAAGGCGGAGTGCGGTTCTAACTCTAGAAAGAAAGCGAGGGGCGTGGCAATGCCACGCCCCTCGCTCGTAGCGTCCAGAATCACTCGAGATAATCCCGTAGATGCTGGCCCACATCGGGACTGCGCAGCCGACGCAGGGCTTCGGCCTCGATCTGCCGGGCGCGCTCGCGGGTCATCCCCAGGGCGCGACCGACTTCTTCCAGCGTCCGCCGGCGACCATCCACCAGGCCGTAGCGCAGGTCGATGATCCGGCGCTCCCGCTCGTTCAGATGATCCAGGGCGTTGGCCAGATCACGGCGGAGCAGTTGCGTCGAGGCAAACTCGGTGGGCGAGGGAATCTCCTCGTCGGTCAGAAAATCGCCCAGGGTGTGCTCGCCTTCATCGCCGACCGGCGTCTCGAGCGACACGGGACGGCGGGCGGCTTCCAGCACGCGCTGGATGCGATCGACCGGCTGCCCCAGGGCCACGGCGATCTCCTCCGCCGTAGGTTGCCGCTCCAGCGACTGCGCCAGTCGCTCGGAGGCCCGCTTCACCTGGCCCACCGACTCGCTCATATGCACGGGCAGCCGGATCGTCCGGCCATGCTCGGCAATCGAGCGCGTCACGGCCTGACGAATCCACCAGGTCGCGTAGGTGCTGAAGCGATTGCCCTTGCGGTAATCGAACTTCTCCACCGCGCGCATCAGGCCGATGTTGCCCTCCTGGATAAGATCCAGGAGCGACAACCCGCGCCCGACGTACTTCTTCGCAATGCTCACCACCAGGCGCAGATTGGCCTGGATCAGGTGACGTCGCGCGTCCTGACCGAGCTGCACGTCTTGCTCCAGGGCGCGCCGTAGCTCCGGCGACAGATCCGGGTCGTTCAGGCGCTCTTCGGCAAGGTTGCCGCGCTCGATCCGCTCGGCCAGTTCCACTTCCTCGCTGGCCGTCAGCAGCGAAACGCGACCGATTTCCTGCAAATAATGCTGCACAGGGTCGAGGGCCGGCTCAGTGCCACGGGACTGCTCGGGGCTGTCGCGGGTCAGGTCCTCAAGTTCTTCGATGATGTGCTCAACTTCGGGATCCTGCACCAGAGCCTGTGCATCGGTCAGTTCCCAGATGGTTGTTGTCCGCTTGAGCATCGATCCGTGCTCCTCGCCTAGGGTAAAAAAAGACATAGAACAACTCCCCCCTCGCGGGCAGGAGTGGCGCCTCCACAGCCATTCTTCACTTGCACTCAACGAAACGGGGTCAAGCGCGCGCGGGTTGTGTTGAGGGTGCGTTCCAACAGCCATCATTCTGATGGCTGCGATGCCAAGTATAGTTGCGATATGACAACTTGTCAAGGGTTTTTTTACAGAAATGTGGGCCGCGCCAGGCGGGAAGATCGCCCCCTCCTTCGGGGCTACCAGGGCCGGGCGACCAGGGCGTTAGCGACGCGGGCGGCGACGCGGGCGTTCTGGCGCAGCAGCGCAACGTTGACAGCAATGCTCTCACCGCGGGTCTCTTCGGCCACTGCGGCCAGGAGAAAGGGGGTCACCGCCGGACCGCGCACGCCAGCGGCCTCGGCGCGGGCCAGGGCCCGGCTGATGGCGGCCTCGACCGTGGCCGAGGGCAGGGCGACCTCATCGGGCGGCGGTACGCACAGCAGCATCCCCCCGGGGGCGGCCACGGCTGAATGCAAACGTTGGGCGGCCCACAGGGCGGCGACTTCTTCGGGGTGGTCGGCGCGGGCCGGCAGGGGCAGCCCGCTGCTCCGGGTGTAGAAGGCCGGAAACTCGGCGGCGCCGTAGCCCACCACCGGCACACCCAGGGTCTCCAGATACTCCAGCGTGGCCGGCAGGTCGAGAATGGCCTTGGCCCCGGCGCACACCACCAGCACCGGGGTGCGGGCCAGTTCGAACAGATCGGCCGAAACGTCCCAGGTGCGGGCGGCGTCGCGATGCACGCCGCCGATGCCCCCGGTGGCGAAGACGGCGATGCCCGCGGCGGCGGCGAGGGCCATCGTCGCGGCGACCGTGGTGGCCCCATCGGCCCCCTGGGCAATACACGCCGCCAGGTCGCGACGCGAGAGTTTGCGCACCGCGGCCCCGCGCGTGGCAAAACGCTCCAGATCCGCTGCTCCCAGGCCGACGGTCGGCGTTCCGCCCACCACGCCAATCGTCGCTGGAACCGCGCCCCCTGCGCGCACCTCGGCTTCCAGCGCCAGGGCGATCTCCAGGTTCTGCGGGTACGGCAGACCGTGACTGATCAGGGTGCTTTCCAGGGCCACAACCGCCTGACTCTCGTCAACCGCGGTGGCTACTTCTTCGGAGAGACGGAGCATGGTGATGACCTTTGTGGTTCGTCGCGGCCAGGCCGCACAACAGGGGGGAAACGTATGTTCCTGGGAGAGCTGCGCCCTCCCGGTCAGGCCCGCCCGTATCCTTCCGCGCAGGGCATCTGTTCGCAGCGTACGGTCGCTGACGGTCACATGCGAAACACGCCGAACCTGGTTTCCTGGGCCGGGGCGTTACCTGCGGCGGCCAGACCCAGGGCCAGGGCCTTGCGCGTATCGGTGGGCACGAGGATGCCATCGTCCCACAGGCGCGCAGTGGAATAGTAGGGGCTGCCCTCGCGTTCGTACTTCTCCAGAATGGGGGCTTTGAAGGCCTCCTGCTCCTCGGGGGTCATATCGCGGCCCTGGGCGAGCAGGTTATCGCGCCGCACGGTGAGCAGCACATTGGCCGCCTGCTGGCCCCCCATCACGCTGATGCGGGCGTTGGGCCACATCCAGAGCAGGCGGGGCTGATAGGCCCGGCCGCACATGCCGTAGTTCCCGGCGCCAAACGAACCGCCCACCACCACGGTGAACTTCGGCACGGCGGCGCAACTCACTGCGGTGACGAGCTTGGCGCCGTCTTTGGCGATCCCGGCATTTTCATACTGCTTGCCGACCATAAAGCCGGTGATGTTCTGCAGGAAGAGCAGCGGAATGCCACGCGCCGCGCAGAGTTCGATGAAGTGCGCCCCCTTCAGGGCGCTCTCGCTGAAGAGGATACCGTTGTTGGCCAGAATGCCAACGGGAATGCCTTCGATGTGCGCGAACCCGCAGACCAGGGTCGTGCCATAGCGCGTTTTGAACTCATACAGCCGGCTGCCATCCACCAGGCGGGCAATCACCTCGCGAATATCGTAGCTCTTGCGCGTGTCGCGGGGAATGATGCCGTACAACTCCTCCGGATCGTAGCGTGGCGGTTCGGGGGTCTGTAGCTCCCAGGGCGGGCGGCGGCGAGGGCCGAGGTTGGCGACGATGTCGCGCACGATACCGAGGGCCTCGTGGTCATTCTCGGCGAAGTGGTCGGCCACGCCAGAGAGGCGCGTATGCACGTCGGCGCCGCCCAGCTCTTCGGCGCTGACCTCTTCGCCGGTGGCGGCCTTGACCAGCGGCGGCCCACCGAGAAAGATCGTGCCGGTGCCCCTGACAATCACCACCTCGTCGCTCATCGCCGGCACATAGGCCCCCCCGGCGGTACATGAACCCATGACCGCGGCGATCTGCGGGATGCCCCGCGCCGACATCTGGGCCTGGTTGTAGAAGATGCGCCCGAAGTGATCGCGGTCGGGGAACACCTCGGCCTGGAGCGGTAGAAAAGCGCCGCCGCTATCCACCAGGTAGATGCAGGGCAGGTGGTTCTCCTGGGCGATCTCCTGGGCGCGCAGGTGCTTCTTCACCGTGAGCGGGTAGTAGGTGCCACCCTTAACGGTGGCATCATTGGCGACGATGACGCACTCGCGGCCGCTCACCCGCCCGATGCCGGTGACGATCCCCGCGCCGGGTACGTCGTCCTCGTACACGTGATAGGCGGCCAGGGGGCTAAGCTCCAGAAAGGCCGCGCCTTCATCGAGCAGCAAATCAATCCGCTCGCGCACGAGCAACTTGCCGCGGGCAGTGTGCTTCTGGCGCGCGTCGGGGCTGCCCCCGTGCGAGGCGGCGAGCATGCGACCGCGCAACTCATCGGCGAGGGCGCGGTGGTAGACGGCGTTGGCTTTGAACTCTTCGCTCTGCGGGTTGATGTGAGAATGAATGACTGTCATAGGGAACTCGGTTGCTAACATCAGGCAAGTCATCTTCAGCCCAAAAGGCCCTTGATGGTCTCAGCGGCCTTGCGGTTCATTCCCGGGACGGCGGCCAGTTCTTCCACACTGGCCCGGCGGATGCCATCGAGGGAGCCGAAGGCTTGCAGGAGGGCCTTCTTGCGCCGGGGGCCGATGCCGGGGATCTCCTCCAGGGTCGAGGTGAGGGCGGCCTTGCCACGGAGCTTGCGGTGGTAGGCGATGGCGAAGCGATGGGCCTCCTCGTCAATGCGCCGCACCAGGTGCAGCGCGGGGCTGGAACGCTCCAGCGCCAGCGCCTCGGGCCGGTCCGGGCACACCAGGTCGAAACGGTCGCGGTCGGGGCCCTTGGCCACGCCGACAACCGGGATCTGGTCGAAGCCCGCCTCGCGGAGCGCCGCCAGCGCGACGTTGACCTGGGCGCGCCCGCCATCAATCAGCACCAGGTCGGGCAGGTCGGCCCAGGTGGATGGCGGTGCCGCGTTGGCGTCTGGCGCGCCCGCATCAAGCGCCAGGGTCTCCTCCGGCAAGGGTTCCTCCTGGTCCTCGGCGCGGGACGCGCTGGCGGCAGGCGACAGGGCCGGGGGCATTTCCTCGCCGGGCGCGCCCTGGCTCGCGGCGGCGCGGCGGAAGCGCCGACCGAGCGCCTCACGCAGCGCGGCGACATCGTTGGCGCCCTCGACCGTCTTGATCCGGAAGCGGCGGTAGGCCGAGGATTTCGGCTCCCCATGCTCAAAGACGACCATACTGGCAACCGTATGCTGGCCCTGGATGGTCGAGACATCGTAGCCCTCGATGCGGCGCGGGAGCGCGGGCAACCCGAGCAGGTCGCGCAGGGCGCCGAGAGCCGCGACGGCCCGCTGTTCGGAGTTGAGCCACTGCTGGCGCAACTCGGCGAGCTTCTGGCGGGCATTGGTGGCGGCCAGTTCGACCAGTTCCCTCTTCTCGCCACGTCGGGGCACGGCGATTTCGACCTTGTGGCCCGACTTCTGGGCAAGCCAGGAGGCGATGATCATCGGCTCCTCGATATGGTCGGCCAGCAGGAGGGTGGGCGGTACGGTCGGGGCGCGGTCGTAGAACTGGGTGATGAACGAACCCAGCAGGGCCGCGTCGCTCTCATCCTCGGCCCCCTGGAGCGTGAACGGCTCGGCGTTGACCAGCTTGCCGCCGCGGATAAACAGCACCTGCACCACCGCCGACCCATCCTCGCGGGCGAAGGCAATCACGTCCTGATCCTCATCAACCGTGCGCAGCACCTGCTGGCGCTCGGAGATGCGCTCGATGGCCGTGATCCGGTCACGGAGATAGGCCGCCCGTTCAAAGTTCAGCGCCTCGGCGGCGGCCTCCATGTCGCGTCGAATCTCGCGGACGATCTGGTCGGTGCGTCCCTCAAGGAAGCGGCAGACGGCGGTAATCGTCGCCCGGTACTCCTCCTGCGACACCAGCCCGGGCACGCAGGGACCCAGGCAGCGCCGCATCTGGTAGTAGAGGCAGGGCTTGCCCAGCTTGCGGTGGCGATTGAACTTGTCGTCCTTGCACTCATAGGGCGGACGAAAGGCGAAGAGCCGGTTGAGCAGATCGAGGGTCTTGTAGACCGACCCGGCGCTGGCGTAGGGGCCAAAGTAGCGCGCCCCATCGTCGAGCACCGCGCGGGTGGGAAAGATGCGCGGCCAGTCCTCCTGGAGGGTCACTTTAATGTAAGGATAGCTCTTGTCGTCCTTGAGCAGGATGTTGTAGCGGGGCCGGTGCTGCTTGATCAGGTTCATCTCCAGCAGCAGGGCCTCCAGTTCGCTCTGGGTGACGACGATATCGAAATCGGCGATATGGCTGACGAGCCGGCGCGTTTTGGCGTTGAGACCGCGCGGCGAGCCGAAGTACGAGCGCATGCGCTCGCGCAGGCGCTTGCTCTTGCCCACGTAGAGCAACGTGCCCGTCGCGTCTTTCCAGAGATACACGCCAGGGGCGTCGGGCACGCGCCGCAGCCGCTCCTCGAAGGCGGCGGGATCAGCTATCGCGGTATATGAAAAATCGGGCATAGTTCACTTCGACGGAGGCGCGGGGAACTGTGCCCTCCGCGACCCTTATGTTCCAGAACCTGCCAGAGGCGACAGTTAGCCGAGGTGATACGATTGTCGCATTGTACCCCCACGGGTGAAAGGCGTCAAAGCAGGCGAATAGCAGCGCCATTTCATCAATTCTTCATCTGCATAGATTATACTGTGGCTCGCAGCACGGCGCCCGCCCTCCGAGTTGCGCTACCGCCTGCGTCCGGCGAGCAGGGGCGTGGGGAAACCTGGTTGCCCCTTCCCCTTCCAACCGGTGTTGGGGGCGCGGCGCTTCCGGGGGCGAAAGGGTTTTCGCCCCAACCGACCGGGGCCTGAGGCAACCCGGTTGCCCCAGACGCTACAATATCCATCTTCCCATCAACGAGTAAACCCAAAATATGGCAGTAACAACACAGCGATTTCGTCCACAGCGTGAAGGGCGACGTTTCGACCCCAGCCCGGGGCAGGTGCGGTATTCGGAACGCTGGATCGGCGCGGCAGCGAGTGGCGGCGCGCTGGCCGCCCTGGCGCTGGTCGCCGGGGGTGTTCCAGCGGCGGCGGCGCTCAGCCTGATCGGGGCCGCCGGGGCGGCCTATGCCCTCTGGCACGAGCCGCGCCAGCCGCGGCTGGAACAGGTGACGCTCCGGCTGCCAGAGTTACCGCCCGCTCTTGATGGGCTACGCATCGGCCAGTTGAGCGATCTGCACCTCGGCCTGCCCTACACCACCGAAAACGCCCGCTGGGCCGTTGAGCGCCTGGTGGCGGAGCAGCCCGATCTGCTGGTAATGACCGGCGACTTCGTGAGCTACGAGCACGCCATCCCCGAGTTGCCGGAGGTCCTGGCGCCGTTACGATCCTGGCGCCCACGGCTGGGCATCTTCGCCGTCCCGGGCAATCACGACTACTGGGAAGGTTTCCCCGCCATCCAGCAGGCGCTTGCCCCGCTGGGGGTGGAGTTCCTGCTCAACAGCCACCGGCGCCTGCGCGACGGCGAGGCTGAACTGGTGCTGGCCGGCGTTGACGATATGTGGGACGGCGCCCATGATCTGGCGGCGACCCTTGACGGCGCGCCCGAAGGCGTTTTCACCGTCCTCCTGTCGCACTGCCCCGACCTTGCCGACGAAGCGGCCACCCGCGGGGTGCACCTGCAGCTTTCCGGGCACACCCACAGGGGTCAGTTCTTCCCCAACAGCTTTTTTACTGAAAGGATTTATGAACTGGATTGGGGATACATGGAAAAAGGAAATCTGCTTACTATAGTAACCAGCGGTTATGGTACCTGGGGAGCGCCCCTGAGGGTGGGAACCGATTCTGAGATAGTATACGTC
>JAOACN010000317.1 GCA_026417815.1 Chloroflexaceae bacterium
GCGGCGAACCCCGCCCGCGGGGCCACGCCCGAGACCCCGAGGGCGTTGTGGCCGCGCGCCGCTGCCAGCCCGGCCACCGCCGTGCCGTGGAACGTGCCGCCGGTGGGAAACGGGTCCGCATCGCCGGAAAGGTAATCCCACGAGAGCGTCGGCCGGTAGTTCGCCGCCAGATCGGGGTGGGTGTATTCGACGCCGCTGTCCACGATTCCGATGACGACGCCCGCGCCGAGCCGGTTCGTGCCGACCCAGTCCCACCAGTTGGTGACATTCAAATCAATCCCCGCCGTGCCGCCCCCGCTGCCGGTGTTCCGCAAATGCCACTGATCCGGAAAGAGCGGATCGTTGGGCAGGGAACGGGGCTCGCGCAGGTGCGCCGTTTCCGGCTGGGGAACGAGCTTGTAGGCCGGAATCCAGCGGCCATCCGGCAGCACCACCACTTCCGCGTGCGGCGGGGCGGGCGCGAGCGTGGCCGCGTGACCCAAACGCGCCCCAAGCAGGAGCAGAAAACCGGCGCGCGCCACGTCCACGGCCAAAACGCATCAGGCCTTCCGGCACCGCCGCGCGCCCAGGAGGCCCAGCGCGCCCAGGGCCACCAGCACCGCCGCACTGGGCTCCGGAATCGGCGTGAAACTCATGGTCAAATACCCCCCGGTGATCGAGGTCGGCCCGCCCGCGTCGTCCAGCCGAAAATCAAATTGCAACGCCAACAGGTCGTCCGCCGGCCCAACCGCCAGCGAGAACGTCCGCGAGCCGTCCCGGTTGACCATCTCGGTCACCCCCCACGCGCCATCCCCCAGCCCTCGCGAGTTGCGCATGACACGAGCGCGGCTGTAGCCGCGATCCTGCACCTTGTAGGGCGCATCGGGATCAAGTGTCTGCTCATCCCCGTAGTCATAGGTCACCGTGAGCGTGCCCTCTTCCAGCGCGAAAAAGTAAATCACGCCCTCGGCCCCGGCCGACCGGCTGCCACCGCCGATTTCCCCCAGCGCGTGATTCATGCCCAGCCTCAGCGTGGTGCCCCCCGCCGACAGATTCCAGGAGGTCGTCGCCGCATTGCCCGTGCCGCTGTCCACGGTGGCGCTCCCACTCAAGGGGCTCAGGTTGGGGCCAGGCCCAAATGACAGGCTGGTCAGCCCGCCCAAGGTCGCCGTCACCGCGTGCCGGGTATTGAGCGTGGCGCCCGGGCCAAGCGCGGAAGTGGCGATCGAGTTCATGTCCAGCCCCACCCAGCGCAGGGATTGCGCTGAAGCAGGCAGGGCGGCAACGGTTACTGCTGCAAGGAACCGAAGGATTTTCACGGTGTTTTCTTAAGGGTTTAGGGGTTACAAAACACGACGGTTTCTTTGCCGCCGCGCGCCGAAGAGGGCCACGGCGCCCAGGGCCACCAGCGCCGCGGCGCTCGGCTCCGGAACGGGCGTGAAGCTCAGCGTCAAATAGCCCCCGGTGATCGAGGTCGGCATCGGCTCGTCCAGAATCCGAAAATCAAACTGCAACGCAATCAGGCCATCCGATGGCCCTAGATCCACACTGATCGTG
>JAOACN010000329.1 GCA_026417815.1 Chloroflexaceae bacterium
CTCGCGGCGGGAGGGGCGCTCCTCGCGGTAGCCGCCCTCGCGGCGGGAGGGGCGCTCCTCGCGGTAGCCGCCCTCGCGGCGGGGAGGCCGCTCCTCGTAGCGGGGGGGCCGCTCCTCACGGTAGCCACCCTCGCGGCGGGAGGGCCGCTCCTCGCGGTAGCCGCCCTCGCGGCGGGGGGGGCGCTCACCCGCGGGGCCACGGACGGCGCGTCCTCCCGCGGCCACGGCCGCCCCCGTGGCTACGCCCGCCCTCGGGGCTCGTCCAGACGCCGCCCCTTCCTCGTCGCGCGGTGGTCGCGCGGGCACATGGCTCCGCAGCCTGGCAACCTCCTCTGGCGTCAATGAGCGCCACTTGCGCGGCGGCAGATCGCCCAGGGCGATGTCGCCCTCACGAACGCGGATCAGACGTTGCACCTCGTAGCCCAACAACTTTGCCACCTCACGGATCTGCCGCTTGCGACCCTCGCGCAGCACGACCCGGTACCACGGCCCTTCCGGGGCTGTCTCGATCAACTCGACCCAGGCGGGCGCCGTCAGTTCGCCGTTGAGCAGCACCCCGGCACGCCACTGCCGCAGGGCTTCGCTGTCGAGCGGACGATCGAGTAGAACGCGATATTCCTTCTCAACCTCAAACTTCGGATGGGTCAGATAGTGGGTCAACTCGCCGTCATCGGTCAGGAGGATCAGCCCTTCGCTGTCCACGTCGAGCCGCCCGACCGGAAAAACGCGCGTTGGTACGTCAACCAGATCGAGCACGGTCGGGCGGCCCTGAGGGTCATCCACCGTCGAAACGTAGCCCACCGGTTTGTGTACCATAATATAGGTGCGCTCGACCGGCCGGCGCACCATCTCTCCGTCCACCTGGATGACATCCTGCTCCGGGTCAACCCGTAACCCTGGCTCCAGGACGACCCTGCCGTTCACGGTTACCCGGCCCGCCGCGATCAATGCCTCGCAGTCCCGGCGGGAGGCGATGCCCGCGCTTGCGAGGACCTTCTGTAGTCGTTCTGCACTCACGTTCAACCTTCCTCTGATACTTGCGGCGGATCGCCTGGCAACCGGCGCGGCGACCTGGGGCGCCATCCGTAAACCCTTCCCGCTGCGGCGCACCTGTTCTCCTCGGCGCATACGAGGAAGCGCATTAACATTGGGGATGACCGCAAAGCGCCGGTTCGCGAACCGACCCGCCAGATACACGCCGGCCATCGCCGCGGCATCCCGCCGGGGCGCTCAGGCGAGCGTTCTTCAAGGGCCTCTTGCCCACTTCGGTGGTACGACGGCTATCCAAACTGCCGCGCGTGAGGGACGGCTGTCCTCAACTGTTGGGATGCGGCATCTCAGGGGCGCCATTGAGTTCGCTTGCCCTTGAGTATAGCACATTACCCCGCGAAAGGAGGGTCTGGAAGGACAGAGTCCTCCCAGGAGAACACCTTTCCCATCCCTGGCCGTTTTTCCAGGTGGCCCCTGGCCCGCTCACCGATGGTCAGGTGCGCGGAGGAAGCCGTATACTGTCGTTACAAGCGAAGTACGGGCTTCCCGAAGGGAGAAACCAGATGACAGCCATGAACGCGGCCGAGTTGCTCGGCGCGATTTCCAACCAGATGGCCGATGCGGTAGAGCGGGCCGGCGCGGCAATGGTACAGGTGCGCGGGCGGGCGCGCGGGCCGGCCAGCGGCATCGTGCAGGCCGCCGATCGCGTTCTCACCGCCGATCACGTCCTCGAACGCGATGACGATCTCAGCGTAGTGACACCCGATGGGCGCGAGTTGCCAGCCCGCCTGGCCGGACGCGACCCGGCCAGTGATCTGGCCGTGCTGCGGGTGACGGGCCTGAATCTTTCCCCGGCGGTCTTCGCCAGCGCGCCCCCCCGCGTTGGCCAGATTGTGCTCGCTGTCGGTCGCCCCGGGGCGGGACCAATGGCCTCCTTCGGGATCGTCAGCGCCGTGGGCGGGCCACTGCGCACCCGGCGCGGCGCCATGCTCGAGCAGTTCTTCCAGACCGACGCCATCCCCTACCCCGGCTTTTCGGGCGGCGCGCTGGTGGAGGCCTCCGGCCAGATCGTCGGCCTGCTGACCACCGGGATCATCATGGGTATCGCCCTGGGGGTTCCCGCCCCCCTGGCGATCCGTATCGCCGACACCATCGCCGCTGGTGGCTCCATGCGGCGAGGCTTCCTCGGCATCAGCAGCCAGCCCGTGGAGATCCCCGAAGGGCAGCGGGCCGGCCTGTCGCAGAACCGCGGCCTGCTGGTGGTCCGCGTGGAGCCGGGCAGCCCGGCCGCCAGGGGTGGCCTGCTCATCGGCGATGTGTTGACCGCCTTCGACGGGCGCGTGCTCACCGATACCGATGATCTCCAGGCCCTCCTCACCGGCGAGCGCGTCGGCAAGATCGTGCCGGTCCAGGTGATTCGCGGCGGTAATCTCGTGTCTCTTCAGGTGACCGTGGGACACCGGTAGGTGTGGAGGTGTGGAGGTGTGGAGGTGCTTTTTCGACAGTTCCACACCCCCACATCTCCACACCCAACAGGAATTATGAGCCATGACCGCAATACTTGAACCTATGATCTCAGCCGGACTGCTGGGGCTGGCGACAGCGGAAATCGCGGCGCGGATGCGTCCCAGCGTAGTCCAGGTGCGCGGGCGCGGGCGCGGCGGCGGTTCGGGCATCGTCTGGGGCGATGGGGAGACGGTGATGACCAACTTCCACGTCGTTGCCGGGGTTGGCCCGCGCGTCGAGGTGCTCACAGATGACGACCGACTGTATCCGGCGCAGTTGATTGCCGGGAACCCGCGCCTCGACCTGGCCCTGCTGACGGTGGAGGGGGCCGACCTGCCACCTGCGTCCCTCGGCGATTCGACGCGCCTGCGGGTGGGCGAGCTGGTCTTCGCCGTCGGCAACCCCTGGGGCCAGCGGGGCGTGGTCACCGCAGGCATCGTCAGCGCGGTCGGCGACCTGCCCGCAAGCTCCGACGAACCTGCGGCCAGTTACGTGCGCTCCGACGTGCGCCTGGCCCCTGGCAACTCGGGTGGACCGCTACTCAACGCCCGTGGTGAAGTGGTGGGCGTCAATGCCATGATTTTCGGAGGCGACCTGTCGGTCGCCATTCCCAGCCACGTCGCCACGGCCTGGGTGCGGCAACTTCCCCGGCGACCGGTGTTCCTGGGGTTGGCCGTGGCCCCTGTTGCCCCGGCGCGAGCAGCCGCGGCCAGCCCGGGGGCGGCGGGCCTGCTGGTGGCCCGGGTTGCGCCGGGAGGACCGGCCGATCGCGCCGGGCTGCGTCGCGGCGACCTGCTCCTGGCGCTCGATGGCGCGCCGCTGCGCGCCACGGGAACGCTGCTCGAAGCCCTCGATCGCTCCCGTCCCGGCGACCGGCTCCGCTTCGACCTGCTGCGCGCCGGCGCGCCGCTCACGCTTGAGGTGACGCTCGACGGGCGTATGGAGCGGGTGGTATGACCACGGTTTTCATCGTCGCGCCAACCCCGGCGCTGCGAGCCGGGCTGCAGGCGATGCTCACGGGTGAGGGCCTGGAGGTGGTAGGCATGGCTCCCGCTCCTTCGCTCAGCAACCTGGCCGATGTCGTGCTCGTCGCTGGCGAGGACCCTGGCGCGGCGGCGCGGGCCATTGCCGGCGAAGAGGGCGCGGCCTTCGTGGCCCTCAGCGACGATGCCCGTTTACCCGGCCTGCTGCGGGCCCTGCCGCTCCCCGGATGGGCCATCGTCGCGCCCGATGCCAGCCCGGACGAGTTGCGCGCCGCCGTCCACGCCGCCGCGCAGGGCATGGCGGCCCTGCCCCGCGCCATGGTCGAATCCCTTGCCGGGCCGCGTATGGCCGCCGAGCCGCCGGTCGAACCGCTCACCCCCCGCGAGACCGAGGTGCTGACCCTGCTCAGCGAGGGGCTGCCCAACAAACAGATCGCCCTGCGGCTCCAGATTAGCGAGCATACCGTCAAGTTTCACATCGCCTCGATCTTCGCCAAGCTCGGCGCGGCCTCCCGTACCGAGGCCGTCAGCATCGGCGCGCGCCAGGGCCTTATCACTTTGTAAGATGGTCCACCTCGTTGCATAGAGGCGGGGAGGCACGGCCTCCCCGCAACGCTCGTTCCGCCTGCGGCGGACGCGCGCTCCGGCAAAGTCGGGCCAGGTCTGCCGCCGCGGGCGGAATCAACCAGGGATCGTGGAGGGCGCAACCCTCCGCGCCTCCCCCCGAATGCAACCGCGACGGGCCACGCAGCGAACGCGTACACGACTGCGCCTCTCCACTCCCCACTCTCTACTCCCCACCCATGACCCCGGTCATCCCCCCGGGCCCTTCCCGCGCGCACAATGTCACAACCTACGATTGGCCGGTCGCCACTTGCCTGCTCCGGCCACTTTCGCTACGCTAAGGGGTGACTCTACTGGCGCGTTCGGTGAGGTTGAGTGATGAATGTCCTGCTGGTCTATCCGCGCTTTCCTGATACGTTCTGGAGCTTCAAACACGCCCTCCGGTTCATCCGCAAAACGGCTGCGCTCCCACCTCTTGGCCTGGTCACGGTCGCCGCGATGCTCCCGCCGGAGTGGAACAAACGCCTGGTTGATGTGAACATTCGCGAGTTGACCGACGCCGACCTGGCCTGGGCCGATTACGTCTTCATCAGCGCGATGATCGTGCAGCGCGAGTCAGCGCGTGAGATCATCGCCCGTTGCAAGCAGGCCGGGCGCCCGGTGGTGGCCGGGGGGGCGATGTTCACCGCTGAGCCCGAACTGTTCCCCGAGGTTGATCATTTTGTGCTCAACGAGGCCGAGGTTACCCTGCCGCTCTTCCTGGCCGATCTGGCCCGTGGCGCCCCCGAGCGGATGTACCGTTCCAACGAGTTTCCCGACATTGAACGGACCCCCGCTCCTATGTGGGAACTGCTGGAACTTGACCGCTACGCCTCGATGAGCGTGCAGTATTCGCGCGGTTGCCCGTACAACTGTGACTTCTGCAACATCACCACCCTCTTCGGCCACCGTCCGCGCGTCAAGAGCGCCCCCCAGATGATCAACGAACTCGACGGGCTCTATCGCCTGGGCTGGCGCGGCCCGATCTTCTTCGTTGACGATAACTTGATCGGCAACAAACGCCGGCTGAAGCACGAACTACTCCCCGCTCTGATCGAATGGCGCCGCGGCAAGGTGAATATGGCCTTCAACACCGAGGCCTCGATCAATCTCGCCGACGATCCCCAGTTGATGGATCTGATGGTCCAGGCCGGGTTCACCACGGTGTTCATCGGCATCGAAACGCCCGACTCAGAGAGCCTGGCCGAGGCCAACAAGCGCCAGAATACCCGCCGCGACCTGGCCGCCGATATCCGCCGCATCCAGCGGGCCGGCCTTCAAGTTCAGGGCGGGTTCATTATCGGCTTCGACAACGACACCCCTTCGATCTTCCAGCGGCAGATCGACTTCATCCAGAAAACTGGCGTGGTCACGGCGATGGTGGGCCTGCTTAACGCCCTGCCAGGCACGCGCCTCTACGAACGCCTGCGCCAGGAAGGCCGCCTGCTCACCCAGACCACCGGCGACAATTCCGACGGCACCACCAACATTGTGCCCGTGATGGACCCGGACGTGCTGCGGGAGGGCTATCGCACCGTCGTGCGTCACATTTACGCCCCGCGGCCCTACTACCAGCGCCTCAAAACCTTCCTGCGCGAATATGGTCAGCCTGTCAGCAAGGTGCCCCTGGATCGCGAGCACCTTATGGCCTTCTTCCGCGCTGCCTGGCAACTGGGCCTCCTCGGCGCCGAGCGCGCGGAGTACTGGCGCCTCTTGCTCTGGACCGCCCTGCGCCGCCCGCGTCTTGTCCCTATAGCGGTCACCCTGGCGATCTATGGCTATCACTTCCGTACCGTCAGCCAGTTGAACGTCAGGTAGGATCGCGGGTGAGGAGCCAGAGGCCCGTCACGATGCTTGCCAGGGCCAGGCCGCCCCAGGCTGCCATAATCGCCTGGACGCTCGCCGGTGGCAGCGTCGAGAGCGGCAGGTAGGCCCACCAGAAATCCCAGACCGGGATGCGCCAGTCGCTCAGGCGCCAGCGCAAGACGCCGGGGTGCAGCGACACCGGGTCGAGCGGCAGCCGGTCGCCGACCAGCGGGAGCCGGTGAGTACCAGAACTGGCCTCGATCCAGTTTACATACACCCCCAGGTCCTCATCGCGCGGAATCCCGACGCTGACGGGCCGCCAGGTCGGTGACACCAGGCGCACCTCCGTCGTCACCGGCGGCAGCGGTACGCGGTAGACCCGCCCCGGACAGGGTGTGTCGGCTATGCGGACCTCACCGATTACCAGCGTCAGTGGTGGCGGCCCGGTGGTGACCAGACATGTGGTGGCCGCCACGGTAAGCGTGACGGGCGCTCCCGAGGGTCGCACGCGGATCCGGGCATCGCCGGTGGTCCAGCGGGGAAACTGCGCCTCGTCCGCGCCCTCGCTGGGCGCGAAACCCCGCAGCAGCACCACCCGCCCGGGCGCCAGATGGCGCTCGTAGAGGCGCGTGAGTCCCTCGCCCGTTGCGTTGAGATGGGCGAACACCTGCGCGGGTGGCTGCCGCGCCCCGAACCACTGGTTCATGTTCACCCCCAGGGCGCCAGCCTGAACCGCCAGGGTAAAGACGGCCAGGATCGCGGTTGGAACATAGAGCCAGCGCGCGCGGGATCGAGGCACGCTCCAGAGGGCCGCCAGGGGCAGGCACAACAGTGGCAGGATCGGGGGGAGGAAGCGTGGCCCCCAAGCCCCGCCACCTTCCCAGGCGTACCAGGAAGCGTGAAAAACCACCTGGGCGCCTGCCAGTGCCGCGCATACAAGGGCAAGCGATCGATCGCGCCGCCACAGGGCGACCAGGCCGGGTAGCGCGAGGAGGATCAGCGGGTTGCTCCAGATCAGGCCGCGGCGCAGCCCCCACAACTGCCCGCTAAAGCCTTCCCAGAAAGGGGTAACGAAGCCAGCGCGGCCTTCGTCACCGTAGCCCGTCCGTAACGGGCTGCCAAACAGGGCGGTGTGGTAGAGGGCCAGCGCCGCCAGCGGTAGCGCGACCCCCAGCCCCCAGGCCAGGGTAAGGGTCCACAGGCGCCGGGCGCGGTAGGCCGACCAGAGCGCAAATAACCCGATGATGGGCAAGCCAATCCCGGCCTGGATCTTGACCGCTGGCCCGAGGCCGGCCAGCAATCCCGACAGCAGATAGGCCCGCGTCGATGCGGGTGAGCCGTCGGGTCGCCAGATCAGTGCCACCGCCCCCAGCCAGAGCAGCGCCTGGAGCGGCTCGGCAAAGAACGTTTGCGTATACGGCCAGGCCATCGTACCCAGGCCAAAGCTCAGCGCCGCCACCAGTGCTGGCCCGTGGCCGGCGATCCGTCGCCCGGCGTGGTACACCAGCGCGGCGGTCAGAGCCGTTACCAGCGGGTTGAACCAGAAGGTGATTGCGCCGCGCAGCCAGGGCCGTCCTTCCGGCGGGATGCCCTGGCTGACCAGCGTGCCCAGCCAGTAGAGCGGCAGCGCCGCGATCGATTGTCCCGGGCCATACTTACTGTAGACCGGCCTCTCGCCCGTCCCGGGATCGTAGAGCACGAAGGTGCCCCGCGTGCCGAGCGCCTCGGTGAGCGAGTACATCTGGACTTCGTCAATCGCGTAAAAATGGCCGCTCGCCGTCAGCAGGTAGATGCCCCAGAGCAAGAGGGCAATTCCTGCCGAGGCACGGACACGTAAGTGACGCATGCGTGTGAACATCCTGGGTTCCGGAAGGGCGCGGCCTTCCCGGGAATACTACTTCATCCTGGAGGCAGAGCCTGGAGGCGCGCGCAGCGCGCGGATACCTGACATGCTATAATCATCGTATGCAGCGCGGCTTTCGTCAATTTGTAATTGCCTGGAAGGTGGAAGGCTGAAATGCCCGAAGCCGCCACCACTCCGACCTCTGCTCCCCTGCTCTTCGGGCGCTACCGCGTCTCCGAGCATCGAGGCGATACGCGCCTTGCCTCGGTCTACACTGCGGTTGATGAGCGCCTGAAACGCCGCGTGCTGATCCACCTCCTCCGCAAGGATCTCGTCGGCCAGGCGCAACCCCATGCCCGCTTCGTGGCTCAGGTCGCTCAGATGGCCCGGCGCTCGCACCCGGCCCTGCTGGATGTCTACGACAGCGGCGAGGCAAGCGGGCGGCCCTTCATGGTCACCGAGTTTGTCTCCGGCCGCCCGCTGCGCGGCCTTGGCCTGCTGACGCCGGAACGGGCCCTGCTCTATCTGCGCCAGGTGGCCGGCGCCGTCGCCCTCTGCCAGCCCCGGCGCGACGCCGACGCGCCCCTGGGGCTGTATCACCCGCCGATCAGCAGCAGCAATCTGCTCCTGGTGGACGAGGGCCATGTCAAACTGGTAGATAGCTGGCTACTGCCCCCCAACGAGGCGCAGGCGGACATTGCCCACTATCGCGCGCCGGAGTTGAGCCAGGGGCAGGAGGCGACCCTGGCGACCCCGGTCTATGCCCTGGGTGTCTTGTGCTACGAACTGTTGACCGGAACGCGACCGGTGACCGGCAGCGATGCCCGCGCCATCGCCCTCGCTCACCTGAATGCGCATATTCCGCCGTTGCACGTGGCCCGGCCCGCGCTCGTTCTGCCCGCCGTCGAACAACTGGTGGCGCGCGCCACTGCCCGCGCCCCCGAGCGACGCTTTCCCGACGCCGCGACCTTCGGCGCGGCCCTTGACACCCTCTGGCGCGATCTGGGGGCGCCCACGCAACCACTCGCTCCGCCGCGCCCATCGGCGGCCCGGCGCGCCGGAACCGCCTCCGCGCCCCCCGCTCCTCCTGCCGGGCCGCCGCTGCCTGCCCATGGCCGCGCCCCGTCTGCCCGCGCCAGCGCGCGCCCCCAGCCGATGGACCCCGCGACCGTGCGCCGGAGCAATCTCGCCCGTGGGTTGCTCGGCTGGGCCGTCCTGGTGGGCCTGGTTCTGCTCGTTGCCGCGGCCAGTTTCTTCGCCGTCAATGCCCTGACCGGCGCGTTGAAAGGCGTTACCGTGCCCGGCGTACCCTGGCTGCCGCCCCCGCCCGCGGGCGAAGGCGGCGGGCCCTTCGGCTGGCTCGACACGCTCTTCGGCGCCGATGAGATCTATATCGTCAATATCGCCGAGGGGTTGAACCTGCGCCGTGAGCCGGACGCAACCGACCCTGCGAACATTATTACCGTCGTCCCCAATGGCACTCCCGTGCGTAAACTCGAAGGTCCGCGTGTGGCCGGGAACATCCCCTGGCTGCGCGTTCGTGTGACACTGGAAGGCCAGGAGTTGGAGGGCTGGATGTCTCTCAACTACCTGCGCCCCAGGCAGTCCGAGCACATGTGATGGGCCGGTCCTCGCCCCGTAAGGCCGAAGCAGTGGCGCAGCCGGTGCTTCGGTCTTCCTCGGACGGCCAGTTATGCCGGCCCGGCGGTAGCATAAGGGGAAACCATGCATCAGCAGAATGGGACACAGGTGCTCCACGGCCCGCGCGTGGCGCTGCGGCCATGGTTGCGCAGCGATACCCTTATGCAAGAGTTGTGGCCGCGCTACACCGAACCCTTTAACTCGCTCTGGAACATTCCGCGGACATCGGGCGCCGATGAGGCCAACGGGCGCGCCTGGTCCAACCAGCGCTACGCCTGGGCGATAGATGACGCGCAGCGCCGCCTGATTGGCCGCATCTCGCTGCGTGAGGTCGATGAGCAGCGGCGCAGCGCCAGGCTCGGCATCTCCCTGGCGCAACCCTATGTTGGGCAGGGTCTGGGTACCGAAGCCTTGCAGGTCTTTCTCGACCACTACTTCGGCGCCCTCGGCTTTGAGCGGTTACGCCTGGACGTGGCCGCCGTCAACCGGCGCGCGGTGCGCTGTTATGAGCGGCTGGGCTTCCGTTACGTAGAAAGCGAGTGGCGCAACGCGGGTAGCGATCCCTCCCTTCGTCTCCTCGACGACCCTCGCTACAGCGCCATGGCGCGCCATTTCCGACGCTCACGCTTTGAAAACCTGGTGGAGTTCTACGAGATGGAGTTGACCCGCGCCGAGTGGCAGACCAGCCGCGCCCGTCCCGGCGCGTAGCGAGGGGGGGAAACCGGGTTGTCCCCGCGCCTCCGCCTGAGGGGAAGGGTTGGGAAGGCAAAGCCCTCCCGGAACGTAATCGGATGCCCTGCTTATCTCTACGTTGTCACTTGCCGCAGTTTCCGCTGCGAGGAGGTTCGGAGGGGCTATACCCTTCCGAGCCTTCCCCTTCCTGGTGCGACGCGGCGAAGCCGCGCCGCACCGGGGCCCCTCGGCCCCCGCACAGCTCCCGCCGAGCGCAAAGTGACAACGTAGAGTAATTCGGACAGGCGCTTATTCCCCCCGCTCGACCGTCACCGATTCCTCTTCCGCGGATGTGGAAGCGACCGCTGGCGCGTCCACCGCGGAGAGGCCCAGCGCCTCGGGTGGCGGCGCCACCCCCGCGGCGCGCAGCCGCACCGGCATCTCGCCAGGAGGTCGCGGCGGTTCGCTGAGCCGTCCGTACAAATACTGGAACACATCGCGCGAGACAGCGCCCATCGGCGCCGACAGAATGGCCCCGAGAACACCAAAGACCTGCGAACACACCACCAGTAGCACCATCAGAATGGCCGGATGCAACCCGACACTGTCGCCGACGATCCGCGGCACCAGGAAGTTGTTCTCCAGTTGCTGGATGCCGACGTAGAGCAGCAACACCGCCAGCCCTGTGGTGGGCGAGTCGAGGAAGCCCAGCAACACCGCCGGCACCGCGCCGATAATCGGACCGATGATCGGGATCAACTCGGTCACCCCGGCGATGACCGCCAGTAACAGCACGTAGGGTACCGAGAGACCAAACAGGTTCAGCACTGCCAGCCCGATCCCCGCCGCCGTGCCCACTGCCAGCCCCAGCAGCAACTGTCCGCGCAAATACCCGCTGAAGTCGGCATCAATGATCGTGATTACCGACCAGAAATCGGCCCGCAGCCCCGCCGGCAGCAGCCGGTTGAGCGTGTCCCGACCGGCTTGCTGATCCATCAAGACATAGAACAACCAGAAGGGCACCAGGAAGAACCCCAGCAGAAAGGCTACCGTGCTGGCGACGGAGAGCAGACTGCCCACCAGAAACGTGCCGATTCCCTGGATGTACGACAGCAGGTTGGTGCGAATCGTGTTCAACGCCGAGGTGAGCACCTCCGCCACCGTTTGCTGAACCTCGGTCTGCACATTGGGGGGCAGGTTGGCGAGGAGTTGTTGATACTCTTCCAGGAGCCGGTTGGCCCAGCGCTCCAGCGTGGGCAGATCCGGCAGGGCGCGGATCAACTGGCTGATCTGCTCAACCAGTGGGGGAACAAGGAAGGCGAAGAACGTAACGATTACCAGCAGCACCAGCGCGTAGACCAGCAAAATGGCCGCCCAACGGGGCATGCGCCGGCCGAAACGGTTGACCAGCGGAAGAAACAGGTAAGCGAGCAACGCGCCGATAACAAAGGGCAGCAGCGCAGAGCGCGCCTGCCAGAGCAGCCATCCGATGCCGTACAGGGACAGCGCCACCAGTCCCCACCGGGCTATGCGGCGAAACGGCAATCCGCCCAGGAGTGTGGTCATGCTTCCTCTGCCCTAGCGCTCCTCCCGGCTGTTCAGCGCGGCCACGGTCAACACGACTGCCTGCTCCTCACCTACGTTCGTCCAGCTATAGGCCACGTCGTCCCGGTAGAACAGGGTATCGCCAGGAGCGAGTTCGTACTCCTCCTCGCCAAGCGTGTAGTGCAGGCGTCCCTCGAGCACCAGCACCATCTGGCTGCCGCGGTTGGAGAAGCCCTGCTGCCCGCTTCCGGGACGCGCCTCGATCAACCGGGCTTCCATATCGCTGTTCGGCGGCAGGAGCGAAAAAACCTGCACCGGGGTATCATCCAGGCTCAGGCGCACCCGGTCGGCCACCCGCACGACCTGGCCCACCTGTTGATCATCCTCACCCTCAAAAAAGTGTGTCATCTGCACACTGAAAAACTGCGCCAGCTTGCGCAGATTCGCCACCGAGATATTGACTTTGTCGCGCTCCAGGCGACTGAGAAACGAAGGCGTCAGCCCGGATCCCTCCGAGACCTCCTGGAGCGTCAGGCCACGCTCCTGCCGGAGCCGGCCGATCTTTTGTCCGAGCGACATACATCACCGCCTTCTGGGTGAAGTCGGAGCCAGGCAAAACCCAAGTTCCCTCTATGTCAGGTTTGTTGCACACACATCTTATTTTATTATACGCCACAAGGATCATCACTGTCAAGGCAATGCACACCCCCGGAAATAGGGGATTTCTGGCATGTCTAAGGCATCCGTATGGTTGTATGAGGGATTATTGCACAGGGGAACAGGAGCATGTCTAGGATTTATAGGCAACGAACGCTGGTAACCAGCCGTCGCGGCGCTGTGCTATAATCAGGGCGGTCTGTGCCGGGCGGAAGTGTGGTCCGCTCCTGCATCCCTGACCTGCCAGGGATCGTCATACCGGCGACGTCCTGGTGGTCTTGCCCGCAACGCGCGCTGCCCGGCCCCGGCGCGTCGTGATCCCGTTCGCGCCCGCCCAGCAATGGAGCCAGACGAGTGACCCTCCAGGGTTCGCCGGCATGCCCAATGTGTGGTGCGCCGCTTGCGCCCGGCGCGCGCTTTTGCGTTCGCTGCGGCGCTCTGGCCTTCCCCGCAGCCGCCAATGCCGATGAGATTGCGCTCTCCGGTCGGCAACGCGTCCAGATCAGCGCCGGCGCCCTGAGCCTGCGCGAGTTGCTCGCCGTCGTCGAGTCGGGGGTGTTCTACTGGCGCCAGCGTCTCGAACGGGCCGATGGCGTCGCGCGTGAGCAGGCGGTCGCGGCAATCAAGGATCTCTCGCAGATCCTCGATAACCTGGCCACCCAGATTGCCCAGGGCCGTGAGACCATCCGTATCACCGGCCGTCTGCCCCCCCGGCGGCGCGCGCCCCGTCCCTGCCCCCTCTGCGGCCGCGGTAATCGCCAGGCTGCCCGGTACTGTATGGCCTGTGGCGCGCCCCTCCATCCCGGGCAGCGCGCCGAGCCGAGTCGCCTGCCCGCGCGGCGCCTCGCCATCGCCGCCCGTACCGACCGCGGCGCTGTTCGCCCCGTCAACGAGGATACGGTCTATGCCGGAGAGTTTACGGCTGGCCACAGTTCCATCGGCACGTTACTTGTTGTCGCCGATGGGATGGGCGGCCATCAGGCCGGCGATGTGGCCTCCAGCCTCGCTGTCGCCACTCTCAAACAGGCCCTTACCGACGCGCTCAATGCCAGCCTGCCCGAGGATGACCAGGCCTGGCACGCCCTGCTCCGCGGGGCGGTGCAGGAGGCCAATCGCCAGGTCTATGCTCAGGCCCGGGCCGATGCCGCCAGGCGCGGGATGGGTACCACCCTCACCGTTGCCGTGGTTACCGAGACCCGCGCCCACCTGGCCCACGTGGGCGATAGCCGCGCCTATCTGCTCAATCCCGCCGGTGTTACCGGTGAGGGGAGCATCTGGACCCAGTTGACCATCGATCATACGCTTGTGGCCCGCCTGGTTGACATTGGCCAGTTGACTCCCGAACAGGCCCGTGTGCATCCCCAGCGCCATATGCTCTATCGCTCCCTCGGCACCGATCCCGTCACCGAGGTGGATGTCCTGAGCCAGGCCCTGGCTGCGGGCGATGTGCTCGTGCTCTGTTCCGATGGGTTGGTCAACCACGTTGACGATGGCGAACTGGCGCGGATCGTCCTGGAGACGCCAGGCGAGGATCTGGCCTGCGAACGCCTGATTGCCCTGGCCAATGAGCGCGGCGGCCAGGATAATATCTCTGTGGTCATCGCGCGCATCAGTCGGGTCGAAGGATTGGCGTAGCCAATCCTTCGGCCCAACAACCGCCACGACGACGTGTCATTGTGAACCTGATAAGGGAACCCCTATGCCCATCTGTGCCCTGTGCGGTAGCGACAATGCCGCTGGCGCCCGCTTCTGCCGCAACTGCGCCGCGTCGCTCGCCCGCCACGAGGCCAGCGCGTCCGACTATGCATGGCTCGCTGCCACGCTCACCAGCGGAGATCTCGCCCCCGATCCCGCCGGTGATCAGCCGCGCCATTACGCCCACCCGCATCCTGGCGCCGAGGAGGAAGCTATGGATCAGCCGGCCCCTATCCTGTTCGCCGG
>JAOACN010000347.1 GCA_026417815.1 Chloroflexaceae bacterium
TCACCCGCGGGATGCGCAGCAAGCTAGAGTTGATGTGGCGCCTGATCGAGGCCATTCCGGACCTGGAGGTGCGCCTGATCGGGCCGGACCCGGGCAACCTCGCCGCCGTGCTCCGTGGCGAGCCGATTGATGTTGGCACGACGATTCGGTCAGGCTAATCTGGACGTAGCCTCTGTTTTACGACAACGACGCTTCGTCCCTCCAGACCTCCCCTCAAACGATGCGCCCCGACGATTTCATCTCTCGCCGACGCGACCGCTGGGAGCGCCTCGAGGCGCTCCTTGAGCGCGCTGGCGCTGGCCTGGAAGGGCTTTCCGCTGGCGAGTTGCGCGACCTTGGCCGCCTCTACCGCCAGGCAGCCGCCGACCTGGCGCTGGCGCGCCGCGATCTGCCCGAGCACCCCGTCGCGCTTTATCTGAACAGCCTGGTGGCCCGCGGGCATGGCGCGGTTTACCGCGAGAGCGGCGCGGGCGGCGCGGCCCGTGTGCGGGCCTTCTTCGCCGCGGGGTTCCCCCGCGCCTTCCGCGAGACCTGGCCGGCCACCCTCGCGGCCTGTTTGATGTTCCTGGTTCCGGCGATCATTGCCTTCGTGACGACCTACAACGACCCGGCCCTGGCCAGCGCGCTCGTGCCCGGGGCCGAGGCGGTGGTAGAGCAGGTGCGGGCCGGTGAGGAGTGGTGGCAACGCATCAACGACCAGGGCGCCGGCGTCGCTTCCGCCGAGATTATGACCAACAACATCGGCGTGGCCTTTCGCGCCTTCGCCGGCGGGGTGACCCTGGGGATCTACACCCTCTTCGTGCTCGTGAGCAACGGGATCTTCCTGGGAGTGGTGGCCGGCGCGGCGCAACGCTTCGACTTCGCCGACAATCTCTGGGGCTTTGTGGCGGCCCACGGGGCGATCGAGTTCAGTGTGATCTTCCTCGCTGGCGGCGCCGGTCTGCAACTGGGCTGGGCCATCCTCCGCCCGGGCCTGCTGAGCCGCCGCGGGGCGCTGGTGGTCGCCGCCCGGCGCGCCCTGCTGATCGTCCTGGGTTGCGTGCCGCTGCTGGTCATTGCCGGGCTGATCGAAGGCTTCGTCTCGCCCTCGGCGCTGCCACTGGGGGTCAAGTTCGCCGTGGCGGCGCTCTCCGGCGCGGCGCTGTGGGTGTACCTGCTGGGCGTGGGCCGCCAGTAGCGTGACAGGAACACGCACCCCGAAGACGCGCAGATGGGGAGGGTGAGGGAGGGCTGCGCCCTCCCTCACATTCTTACTACGGCGCCAGGCGCAGCCATTCCACCACCACGGTTCCGCCGTCGCCGGCGCTTACCGGGTCGAGCCGCAGGCCGGTAATCACGCCTTCCCAGCCGGGGGCGCCGCGCAGATCGAGGCGGTAGGTATGCGCCGCAGGGCCGGGTTCGAGCGTCCAGCGCAGGGATCGAGCCTCGTCGGCCCGGCCGTTGCGGTCGAGGAAGAAGAGTTGCGCGTCGCGGGCGGCGGTGTCGGCGGCAAGGCGCACCTCCAGGGCCGCGAAGCGCGCCGGCTCCAGGTGCAGGGGCGGACTGATCAGCGCCGGGTCGCGCTCCGGGCGCAGCGCCCACCCCGGCTGCAAGCTACTGGCCGGGGTCGCGCCGGTGACGCGCCAGCCCCAGCGCCCACGGGTGAAGTCCCAGCCGGGGCCTTCGGCCAGTTCCTGAGCCGCAGGGAGACGGTAGTAAGCGGGCAGGCCCGGACCCAGGTCCAGCGGCGCCAGCCCCGGTTGCAGCGGCGCGTAGCACTCTGCAACCGTCTCCGGGTTGAGGCCCAGGCGCTCGGCGGGGGTAGGCGGTTCGCCCGGCGGGGAGGGGAGGGGCCAGATGGCATCGGCGGCGATCAGCACGGCATACCCGGCGCCCAGGGCGGTGTCAATGCGCGCATGGAGCCAGGCGCAGGCATCGGGCCAGGCGCCGGTGGCGGTCATGGCCTGGTTCAGTGAGATGGCCTGCGGGCGCTCGACATAGAACGGCAGGTACAACTCCAACACGCCATCGGGCACAATCAGCAGATCGCCCGGCGCGCTGCGGGCCGCCAGGGCCGCCGCCGTCACCCGTTGCAAATCGCGGGTGGCGTCACCGCGGCGGGCAATGGCGATGCCATTGAGCGGCAGCAGCGCCAGCCCGCACGCCAGGAGCAACGCCGGCCAGAAACGGGGTAGGGGTTGGTCAGAGACGGGCAAGAACGCTGCCAGGACGACGAGCAGGTAGAATGGGGGCAGGCTGGCGATCCAGAACTCGATATTCTCAGGCTCCCACCAGATGAAGAAGGCCCCGTAGACCGCCAGCCAGGTCAGGGAGATGGCCAGCGCCCCCCGCGGCGCGCGGGCCAGGCGGCGGGCGTTCAGCAGCAGCGTCGCCAGCAAAGCCAGGCCGATAAGCGCCCCGCCAGGATGGGCGATGGTACGGGCCAGGCCCCGCCCCAGCAGGGCGAGCCGCGCCCCGTCCACTGCGCCGCCCCAGTAGCCCGTGGTCGTATACCCCGCCGCCCAGCGGAAGAGCGCCTCCCAGGACCGGAAGCCGCTCACCCCCAGCCCGACCCAGAGGTACGCGCCGCCAACCAGCAGCGCCAGCGGCGCCGCGTAGGCCAGCAGCGCCGGGCCGGTCTGCGGGCGCGCGTCTGTGGCGGGAGCGGCCCGGAGACCCATCCCCAGCGCCACCAGCGCCGGGAGGCTCAACAGCACATTGGTCTGGTGGAACAATACTGCCAGGCCCTGGATCGCGCCCAACCCGAGCGCGAGGAGCGGCGCGGGCCGCCGCGCCAGTTCCAGCATCAGCCACAGCGCGGCAATGAGGAACAGCGCCGCGATGGTGTAGACCTCAACCTCCACGGCGTAGTACCAGTAGGCATAGCTCGCACCGAGCAACAGCGCGCCCAGGGCCGCCGCCTGCCAGCGCCCGGTGAGGCGCGCCAGGAGCGCCGCGAACAGGCCCGCGCCGAGGCCGCCGGCCAGGGCGTTGGCGGCCTGCAACAGCCGCTCCGCGCTCCCCTCCCACCCCAGGCTTGAGGCCGCCAGGCGAATCCCTGCTCCCAACGGCCCATAAGCCAGATGGTGCGGGTGAAACAACTCCCGCCAGGGCTTGCGATCAACGTCGAGGATGTACGAGAGCGCGTCAAAGGTATGGACACCGGTGAGCGTGAGCAGGTAGAGGGCGGCGAAGAGCAGCGCGGGGATCAGCAGAATGGTCGCGTAGCGGCGCATAACGCCGGTAGTGTACCATGGTTCCGCCTGTCCGAGTATGCACCCAGACCGGCGTCGCCCCGACGCGCCCAATCCAAAATCGCCCTACCCGGCGTGGGCAATCGCCGCCTCGACCAGATCCACCGTCACCTCGGGGGCGCCGCGGGCGCGGGCGGCCTGCTCGGCGGCCAGGCGCAGCGAACGGCTGGCGCTGATGCGCGCCAGGTAGGGCACCTGCTCCAGCGCAGCATTGAGGCGCTCGGTGGCCTCCTTCGTCCAGGGCATGGTCTCGGCCGAAGGCGGCGCGGGCGGTCCCGCAGCGGCGCCCTGGGGCGGGCCGCCGGGACCGGCAGGCGCCTTCACCTGCTCGACCGGCAGGAAGTTGAAGACCATCTCGTAGAACCGGTTGACCAGTTCCTGGATGATATTGGCGGCGCCGGCGTAGCCCATAAACGGCGTGCCGGTGGTCCGGCGCACCACCGGACCGGGGAAGGTGGCGGGGATGTAGTGAGTGGCGCGGGCATTGGCCTCGGCCAGGTAGATCTTCTCATTGATGCTGCCGAAGACAAAGGCGGGGGCCTTCGCGTGGATGCGGCGGCGGATCTCGATATTGTCCGGCTCGTCGGGCCGGCGGGGGCGCCCGGAGGTCCAGGCGATCTTCATACCCAGTTCATCGCCCAGCAGGGCGGTCAGGCCCTCGACATAGCTCCGCCCGGCGACAATGGCGCAATCCACTGTGGCGAACCAGTCGCTCTGCGGGCCGCGCCACAGATCCCAGACCGGCTGGAGCGTGGTGCGCTTCTCGCGGGCGATGAAGGCCTCGACCCGCGCCGGGTCGGCGCCGATCAGGCGCCCCAGGTCGCGCAGAAAGGCGGTGGTGCCAAAGACGCCGAAGGGCGCGAAGAGGTAGGGCCGTTCCAGGGCCTCGGCGAGGGACGCGCCGAACTCGCGGTACAGCACCACGTTCACGGCGGCCTCGGCCAGGCGCGGGGTGCTGGCGACGCTGCCCTCGTAGGGATAGACCAGGTTCACCACACCGCCGACGCCCTCGATCAGGCGGCGCACCTCGTGGAGATCGGCCGGAGCGTTGAAGCAGCCCAGTGAGGGACCGATGATGTTCACCAGGTTGGGCGCCTTCGGCGCGGCGCCGGGGGCGACGAAGGGCCGCCCGTACTCCTCCCAGGCAAATAGCAATGCCCGGTCGCGCCCGGTCCACTCGTCCTGCTCCAGCGAGCGGCTCCAGAAGAAACGCGCCTGTGGGTCAATCTGGGCCACCAGGCGGGTATGGTCGGCGCTGATCATCTCGCTCTCAGCGGTGGAGATCACCAGCAACCGCTTGCCCTCGAGACTTCCGAGGCTGCGCAGGTCGTCAATCGTCCGCACCAGAGCGCCAGCGGTGCCATTGATCACATCCTCCTCGCGGATGGCCGTGGGCGTCAGATTGGCCATCTGCGGCAGCGCGTCGGTGTAGTCGGTCACCGCCATGCCCAGGAGGTTGTAGCAGCCGATCGGCGCGTCACAAACGATGTGCAGATCGGGGAAGCAGCCAAAGACCCACGACGCGCCCCAGAAAGAACTTGTATCCGAAATGTCGCGAATGAGTTGGATGGTCATGGCGATCCCCTATTCTGCGCCATCGGCGGCGAAGAACTCGACCATGCGCTCGTAGAGCGGGCGGCGGTTCAGCAACTCGCGCACGAAACTGAGCGAGGCGATCATCCCCCCGGCGAGGAACAGGGGGCGCACACTGAGAATGTTGGTATAGTAGACCGAGGGAATGCCGCGCTCCTTGGCATAGGCCGCCAGGGTGGTGGTGCCGATCACCAGGTCGAAGTTCCAGTGCTTCATGGCCGCCTGGTCGTCCTCGATCGCCTTGCGGTAGATCACCGCCTCGGTACCGTGGGTCTTCAGCCAGGCCTCATCGGCGGCGGTGAGGGCGCTCTGGCCGATGCTGGTGCTCACGTAGGGCACGTGGGCCCCGCCTTCGATCAGCAGGCGGGCGTAGAGCATCTCATTGCCCTCGTACCCCGACACCAGGATGGTCGCGCCCTTGAGCGGCTGGGCGGCGAGGAAGCCGCGCGCGGTTTCCTCTTCCTCGGCGGCGACGCGCTCAACCACATCCTCATCGAGGTCCAGCGCCGCGCCCACGGCCCGCAGCCAGGCGGCGCTGCCCGCCGCGCCGATGGGCGCCCCGGTGACCACACCGACGCCCCGTTCGCGCAGCACGTTCACCGTCTCGCGGTAGAACGGATGCAGGGCGGCCACAGCGGCGCCGCGTCCGGCCAGGCGCAACTCGTCCACGTGGCGTCCGGGCAGGGTGGCGAGCACCCGCGCCCCCATCTTGCGCAACACCCCATCAATCAGCAGCGGGTCGGCGGGAAAGACCTCGCCCACCAGCACCAGGGCGCCCGGTTCATGGTCGCTCTGGCGATCAACGAAGCGGCGCAGTACCGCAGCCAGGGCGATGTCCTTGGCTTCAGGATGCGAATGAATGGCATAGGCCGGCACGCGCACCAGCACCACCGGCTTGCCGTCAACCTCGGTGGGCAGCAACTCCTCTGCCAGGCCGGCCGTCTCGGCAACGCAGAGCGAGATCACCGGGATCACCGAGACGTTCTGTTCCCTGGCCGCTTCAGCGATGGCCGCGTTGGCCGCCTCCTGCACCTTCCCGCCAGACAACTCGGCGGTGCCCAGAGCCGGCGCAACGATGCTCTTGCGCGCGGCATAGAAGTGGGTCACGAACGTCAGCCCATAGAGGCAGCCCGTATCGGTGACCATGGCCGGCTGGGCCCCTTCGATGCGCGACAGCACGCGCAGGGCGCCAAAGGCCGGACACATCGTCTGGGGGTGCAGCTTGCAGGCGCCGGGTTTGAACGGCTCCTGCGGGGCGCTGGCCTCGCCGGGGGTCAGGGGAATGATCTCGGCCATAGGTGGTTACCTTTCCGCTCACGTGGGTAGCGGTATTATACGACAGTTTGTTATGTTTTTGCGTAAGAAATGGTTTCGCTGCGCGCCTTTTTGCATAACCTTTCAGGGGAGGTGCGGAGGGCTGCGCCCTCCACACCTCCCCCCGTTGGGAGAGGGCGCCGGGCGAGGGGGCTGCACAGGTCTCGGCGCTGACGGTTGCGGAGTTGCACGACGGGGTGGAGAAAAGCGCCCATCCGGCGCAGAATCGAAGGGCGCTTGAATACTTTTTGCTCCCGCTTACTATTCTGCCGTTTGATGAACAGGCAGCCGCGGCGTATGGCCAGATCCGTGCCACCCTCGAAGCGCAGAGGATGCCGATAGGCGCGATCGACATGCTGCTGGCTGCTCAGGCAATTCGGCGCCACATGGTGACGAACAATGTGCGCGAGTTTGCCCGCGTGCCGGGATTGAGCGTTGAGGATTGGTCCAGCCAGTAACTAGCAGGCAGGGGTGGCGGGGGAACCAGGTTTCCCCGCCACCCCTCCGGGCGGCTGCCGATACATCCCGTATGGTATTTCGCCTGCCTATCGCGCCACCAGCTGCCGACTCTCCAGGCGCAGGAAGATCCAGTAGGCCACCAGCGCCGCCGCCGCCAGCGACACGAAAGCGTACACCCCGTCGAGTTCCGAGGCGATGAACAGGGAGCTTGCCGGCAACGCGCCGCCCTCGTACCCGGCGATGGCGAAGGAAAAGAGGTTATTGCCGGCGTGCATGCCCAGAGCATAGTCCAGGCTGCCGCTGCGGAGCGTGACCAGGGTGAATAACACCCCAAAGGTGAACCACACCAGTGCTGCCGCAAGCAACTGGCCCGCCGCTTCGGGGTTGGCCAGGTGGGGCAGGGTGAACAGCACGCCATTGATCCCGCTCAGGAGGAGCGGATTGCGCGTCAGCCGCCCGGTGGCCTGTAATAGATAGCCGCGGACAAAGACTTCCTCGGCGCTGGTTTGAAGCGGGATCAGGAGCAAGCCCACCAGCAACAGCGGCAGGGTCTCGACCAGCGCCGTGTTCAGCGCATAGCGCCCCGGATACAGCATCGCTTCGACGGCTACTGCCACACCTGCCAGCGCCGCCCACAGAGCGGCGCCCAGCCCGATGCGCCGCCAGTTCAGGCGCCCGTCGGGTCCGAGCAGCGTAGCGGCGGGCCGCTGATGCAACCAGCGATTCACCAGCAAGGTCATCAGTAACATAGGCGCGAACGACAGCGGCAGCAGGGCCAGGCCGAGGGGTGAATCCGGGGCGATGGCCCCGCTCACGATCGGAATGACCATCAACGCCGAAGTGATGATCCAGACCAGCACTATCAACAGTGTACCCAGAACGTAGCGCCACCAGGCATTGCGGCCCTGATCAGCGAGGGCGAGGAATGAGATGTTGTGCATAAAGACCCTCTTTCAAACTGAGTAGTCCGTAGAGTAAGTTTCGTCGTATTTTCGCCCCCCCTCCCAGCCTCCCTCCCCCAGCGAGGGAGGGTTGGGGAGGGGACGGGAGTTTAGCGAAAGACTGTGTTTACAGACTGCTGAGATTACCCGTGCCCACCTGATCCGGAGGCTCGGGAGGCGGAGGCAGTACGTCTATCCCCGAAGGTCACTCGAAACAGACCGTTCCGAAAACAGATGCGGCAGTCGGTTGCTGAGGCGCGCAACCTGCCGAGGTGCGTTACCGGTGTATGGCGCGTACCGGTTCCTGTACGATGATGCACATCATCGCCAGGTCTTCTTGAGACAGCAGACATGGCAATCCAACATCCAATTACCCGTCGTGCTCCTTTCCATCATCTGTTGCTTGCACCATCGCGCTGAGCATCGGATGGGCCATCAGAAACAGCCGGCGCAGCGACCTTCCCGGCGCTGGCGGTTGTTGCTCGATTGAGGCAAGTAATTCGTAGATCGTTTCTCGCAGGTGCAAGAACTCCTCGTCGGTGGCATAGAACACATGGTCGCGAGCGGCAATGTTGTTCAGATCGGGGGCGCCGCGCGCCAGCACGTAGCGCGCCAGTTCCTGGGCTACGACCGTGCCGTAGATGGCAACATGATCGGCGAAGCTCTCCAGCCCGCCAGGGCGATACACCTCGTCAGGGTCAATCAAATCACTGACGGCGGGGTACAGACGCTCCTCAATGCCATGCACTGTGCGCGTGGCCACAACTTCAACCACGCCCGCCGCAAGCAGTCTGTGCATGTGCCGGTACAACGAGGGCCGGGGTACATCCGGCAACAGGCGCGCGAGCTGGTTGATGGACAACCGGGTATGGTGCAGCGACTGGAAAATGCGCATCCGCACCGGGTGGTTGATCACCTCGAACTGGCGTAGTGGCATCGCGCGCCGTCCTTCTATAGTAACGAAATCAATAACGTTATTGAAAATGATAATATCCTGAGGCCAAAATGTCAAGCCCGGAGGAGGGTGCGACGAAACGTTCTGCACGTGGCGCGGCCCACCGGCCCGCCGGGAGCCTGAAGGCTCCGGCTAGCCTTGCGCAGGCTACCTCCGTAGCCTGCTGAAGCCGGCGCCGGCTTCGCCGTGAGCCCTGGCCTGAGCCAGGACGAAG
>JAOACN010000382.1 GCA_026417815.1 Chloroflexaceae bacterium
CTCCCTCTCCACCGCAGGTGGAGAGGGAGGGGGCCGGGTTCTCAGGTGTAGGGTTCTCCGGCACATGCTCGCGCCGCATTCGCCATCTGGGGCATTGGGACACCCAACTCCCCGTTCTCCCGCGAGCGGGAGAGGGGGCAGGGGGGCGTCCCAATGCCCCAGATGGCGAATGCGACGCGAGGATGCGGCGGAAAACCCTACACCTGAGAAGGGCGCAGCCCGCCGCGTTCCTCTGGTTCCGCCCGCGGCGGCAGACCGATCCCTGCTCCGACCGGGCGCGCGCCCGCCGCCAGCGGAAGGTGGGTTGCCGGGAGGCAGAGCCGCATCGCCCCCTCCAACAATCTGTGGGCGTGAACCAGAAGGCGCAACCCGGAGGGTTAGGCTACCCTTCCTCCAACCGGCCGCGGGCCAGGCGCACCCCGACGCCGCGATGGGTAATCAGGTGGCGCGGGTTGCGCCCATCATCGCCGATCGAGTCGCGCAGGCGCCTCAGGAGCGTATCAATCCGTTCGTCGTTTGCCTCCAGCCGTTCCTGGGGATAGAGCGCGCTCAGAATCTCCTCACGCGGGCAGACGGTCCCGGCCCGTTCGGCCAGGTGAACCAGCAGATTGAACTCCAGTGGCGGTAATTGCCCGGGCAACAGGCGCCCGTCAACCCAGACCCGCCGCTGGCGCCGGTCCACCACGACCCCCTCGCTGCTCGCGTCGCCCTGGTTGCGCACGTAGGCGGCGAATACCGGCGCGAAGAGTTGCGGCGGCTCGCCGCGCACCAGCTCGACCAGGCGCAGGTCCGCCAGGGCCTCCTGATCGGCATCGCTCATATCCAGCCCGGCGGCCACATGTCTGACGACCCGCTGTTCATCGGGGAGCAGGTCGTTCCAGAGTTTGGCGCATTCCCGGGCCACTTCGGGCAGGGCGGCGATACGCTCGGGCGGCTCGGCGAGCCGCTGTTCGTCCAGGATCCACGCCAGCGCCCGGATGAGGGCGGGATGGCCGCCGCTGGAGTCAATGACCGCTCGCGTCAGCTCCGACGTTGGCGCGATGCCGCGGCGTCGGGCGATGCCTTCGAGCGTCTCGCGGGCGTCGCTCTCGTCGTGCATGCCCAGGCCGAAGGTGTGTGGCTCGAACAGCTCCCAGAACGACTCAACGGCCTCTACGTCGCCCCTGGCCCGCTGGCGCGCGCGAGACAACCGCTCGCGGGTGATTGTCAGGTAGGCCAGGCGGTACTTGAACTCGTCGCGGAGGTAGCGCAGGTTGCGAAAGAGGCCCGCGTCAAGCTCGCGCCAGATGTCCTCGAACTGGTCGAAGAGCAGGATGAGCCGCAGCCCCTGGTCCTCAATCAGGCGCCCGCAGATACGTTCAAGGTAGCGCAGGGCCAGCAGGAGGTTGCCCTCGTTGAGCAGGGTCACGTGGAGCCGGTCAAGCGGCGCGATCACACTGTCGGGTAGGTTGCGGCGCTCGGCCTCGCGGATCAGCCGGTGGGCGATCAGTTCAAATACGGCGAACTCGCGTGAACTGTCCCGGGCCACCAGGGCGTTACAATCGATGAGCACGATCCAGGTGGGCGCGTCGGCGAAGTAGAGCGCCTGCACATCGTGGCGCTGCAGAAAACGGCTGAGATTGGTCTTGCCAACGCCGCTGGGGCCGACGATCGAACAGCATTCACCTGCCCGCAGCCGCGGGGCGACCCGCTGGAGCAACCCGGCGCGGAAGGTGAGCGGCTGGGGGGGTATGGCGTGCTCGGGGGGCATTCTTTTCACCTCCAGGAGGGCCGAAGCACTGGCTGCGCTTCACCTCGAGACGGGCCGAAGCATTGGCTGCGCTAATGCTTCGGCCTTACGGGGCGGGGACCGAGCGATCATAGCCCCATCCGGCCAGATCAAGATCGGTGCGTTCCAGCAGGTAGAGCAGCGGGCCGGCATCGATCCGCCGGCCATCGGAACCGCGCCCGGCGCGCAGTTCCGCTTCGCCGAACCAGCGCACGCCCTCGCCGGCTGGCGCGCCTTGATGGAGCGTTACGACGAAGGGATAGAAGCGGGTGCGGGTGCGGACGCCGTAGGTCGGCGAGTCCCGCACGGCGATCAGGGGTGGCAGGGGGCGCAGGGTGAGATCATCGGGAACGCGGGTCCGCTGTAGGCCCAGTTCTTCGTGCAACTCGCGCAGCAGGGTGGCCTCGATGCTGGGGTCGGTGCGCGCGCGCCGGCCGCCGGGCAATTGCCACGCCCCCGCGTCGGCGTCAAAGGCAAGCAAGAAGCGCGGGTCGTCGCGCTCCTCGGCGCGGGCGATCACCCCGACGGCGGCCTCGACCTCGCGCACGGGCGCGGCCTGCGGCAGCACCTCGCGCCGGCGCGCCTCCAGGGCCGCCAGCAGGTCTCCGGAGCGCCGGAAAGGCTGGCACGCGGTGACGCCGGGGCTGTGCCAGTCGGCAATGAGCGGCGCGCCGCTATCGAGCAGATCGTTCAACAACCGCAAGGTCCAGCCTGCCTGGGGCGAGACGACCGAGGCGCCGAGGCCATCGGCAGTCTGGCGCAGCGCGCCGAGGAAGGTCAGCGCATCGAGGATTCCGAGCAGATAGTCCCGCCCGGCGCTCTCTTCGAGGGAGACCAGCTGGCCGGGCGCGCCGCTTTCGGTGGGCGCGGCGGCCGCGAGCCGGTCGAGGAGGGTGCACGCGAGCGCCCGGCGCTTCGTGGCGGCAGAGCAAACCAGTGACATCGCACGGTCTCCTTTCGATTTTCTTTCTGGGAGGGCCGCGCCCTCCCAGACCCTCCCGCAGGAATTATTCGGCCTGGCTCGGAACTAGCCAGACAGCGCCAGGGCCAGCATGAGCACCAGCGCAAGCACCAGCAGCGGCAGACAACCGCTGCCACGATTGTCCTCGCGCTCGGTATCCACGGGGACGTACACGACCATCGGCGCAGGGCGAGGGGGGCGCAGCAGAACCAGCAGCATCACGCCCAGCAACAGCAGACCGAGAGGCGTCACGAGCGCGTTTAGCGCGGCGAGGAGCAGCTCGGTGAGGGAGAAATAGTCGGTGTACATAGGCGGTCTCCTTCCCGGTACGCAGGCGGCCCGCAAGGGTGAGGCCGGTGGTGCGATGCGTGTGGTGATGTGTCATCAGCATACTCCCGCGTACCTGAAGTTACCTGCCAGCAAATGGACAGCCCAGCCATGGAAACCTGGCGAAGGGGTGACAGACCTGGCAGGGGGTTGGGGAAACCAGGTTCCCCCAACCCCCTGCCGGAGAGGGGTATAGTTTCCGGACCGCGCCTCAGGCGCCGTCGAGCAGACGATTGATGCGCTCCCGCATGGCGGCGTCGGCGTATGCGCCTTCGCGCGTGCCCAGGCAGAGACAATAGGCCCCCGCGCCCGCGTCGCGGCGCACGGCAATGCGATAGGGGCCATCGGCGGGCAGCGGCGGAACGTGGCTCTGCACCAGGCGGTAGTCGCGGCCCGCGATGGTCAGAGGCGTGGCGGTAAGAGGCGGCGTCACCCCCTCCGGCGGCAGACCAGGGCCGGTCAGGGTGAAGTGAACCTGGAACCCGGCTGCGTAATCGCGGGCGGGAACGAGCAGCAAGGCGCGCACCCCTTCGCCAGCGCGCCCGTTGAAGGCGTAATGGTCGGCGGGATGGGCCTCGTGGAGCCGCCCGTAAAGCGCCTGGGCGAGGGTGGGGTCAGTGACGAAGAAAGGCGCCGCAGGATCGGGCGAGCCCGCATCGTTGGCGATACCCAGGTGCAGGCGCGCCAGCGCGAGCCACCCGGCGAGCAACCCCAGGCCCAGGGCCAGCAGCGCGATCACGCGACGAGCCTCCACAGATCGAAGCCCAGCGACAGCAGGATGATCAGCAGAATCACCGCCGAGAGGGGCAGCATGTCAAAACGCCGGGGATGGCGAACGGCCCAGAAGTAGCGCAGGC
>JAOACN010000424.1 GCA_026417815.1 Chloroflexaceae bacterium
GCCCTGCAGAGCGAAGGTGCACCTGCTCAGCGGCTACCTGCAGCCTCGGGCCCTTCGCCCCGGCCGTTCGACACTGCAGGCGCCGTGTCGCCTGTGCCACCGACTGCTGGTAGTATGGCCCCCGACCCGGCAACGGTCGCACCGCGGCCGACCCTGCCAGCGACCTCAGCATTGCCTCCAGTAACACCCGAGAGCGCCGAAGCGCCGCCACTGGTCATCGCACCGACACCTCAACGCTCGAATGAGCAGAAATGGCGCGATCAACAGGTGGATCGCCAGGTGCTCGATACGCCGCGCCTGTATACGACCCGGAACGCCGAGTTATGCTGGTACGACCCGCTGAACCAGCAGCACCTGGTGCTGGGGCGCATCAGTGGCGATTTTCTGGTTCAAGCGACGTTTGTGCTCCGCGATCAAGGGTTGCCGGCCCTCGAGGTGCCGTATCGGATCAATGTCAGTTATGGGCTGACCGCTCTCTCACCGGCGCACGTCGAACGCCTCAAAGCCGCCGGGTACGTTGATTGGGTCGAGACCTATGTGCTCGCGTCCCCCGACGTGTATCCACGCTGAAGCACGATGCTATTGGCGAACCGCAGGCCGGGTCGCAGTTCGCCTGGAAGGGTTGCCCGAAGGTGAGCAGCAGATACCTTGATCTTGTTCGTGGTCAACGTCGCCGGAGCGGCTGGCAATTCTCCGCCAAGACGCTGCTGGCCCTCCTCGCGCTCATCGCCATGATCGGCTCCGCCGTCTACTGGTGGGGCGTCCAGAGCCAGTTGACCAGCAACTGGGTCGTTGCCGCGGCATTTACTGCTATTCTCGTGCTTGCGCCCCCCAGTCTGACCTCGTTCCTCATCCCCTGGTCGCCGGGGGGTATGTTGTTGCAACGCATCAATGCGCGGACGATTGGCTATACGGTCATTATCGGCTCGGCCCTCTACCTCCTCTACTACTCCTTCGAAATCCAGTATTCCTGGTGGGCCGCCCAGGCCGCTGTCGCGGAAACCGGGCTCATTCTGCAACAGGTGATTATCGGTATTATCGGCTTCATTATCATTCCCGCGTTGCTGTGGACGCCCGTAACCAGCGAGGAACTGTTCGAGCAGGTGCGCCAGGCCCATCTGGTGCGCCGCTACGAGTTGCAAACCCAGGCCGATATGGCCATTCTGCGCGCCACCCTGCTGCGCGCCCAGGAAAAGGCCCTGCGCGGCTTCGCCAATCTGACCATTCAGGAACGCGAAGAACTGGCCGGCGTGATGCGCGGCCTGGTGAAGGGAATCGATCAGACCCTCCGTGATATTCGCGACTCGGTCAAGACGGTCAGCGGCGCGACCATTCCGTTCAGTTCGCTGGAGGATAATGAGGATATCCGCGGGTATCTGGAGTATATCAGCGAGAGCCTGACCGAAAGCGCCCTCCTGACCAGCCACGGCAACCAGGCCGAGACGCAGTCGGTGCAACCCTATGACGACGATCGCGTTGACGCTCCTGCCTATGAGGGTCAGCGCGTCCGTCCTGGCCGCTCCTGGTGATCGCCAGCGCCGCGCCTGACTCCATCGTCGCTTTTGCCTCGCCAGTTCAGATGTCATCTCGCAGCCTTTATGAACGGCTATCACTTCAGCACCGATCGGCGCCTCCCCGAGCGCGACCTGTTCGAGCTCGCCGATGCTCTGGCACTGCACCTCTACGAGACGCTTGGTTCGCGCGTCTACCTGCTTGCCCGCGCCGATGTCGCCCAGCTTGTTGAACCCTTCGTGGATGATTTGCTGGTTGACGATCAGCAAGATGTCGCCTGGATGGTCTGGCATCTCTTCCAGGAGGCCTGTGAGTGGGAACTGCGCGGATAGACGCCGATGCACCTATCCGCGTGGGCGTCTACGGTGGCACGTTCGATCCGATCCATATCGCGCACCTGGCGATTGCCGAAGAGGCGCGCTGGGCCCTCGCCCTTCACCAGGTGCGTCTGGTTCCCGCTGCTCTCCAGCCGCTCAAAGACCTCCCGCCCGGCGCCACCCCCGCCCAGCGCCTGGCGATGATCCAGCTCGCCTGCGCCGATAATCCCGCCTTTGTCCCCGACGACCTCGAAGTGCGCCGCCCGCCTCCCTCGTATACCGTCGAAACCCTCGACCACCTGCGCGCGCGCTTTGGCCCCGCCGTTGAACTCTGGTTCATCATTGGCGCCGATGCGGCTCGCGATCTCCCCCGCTGGCACCGGGTGTCCGAACTGGTCACCCTTGCCCGCCTCGCCGTCATTGGACGTCCGGGCCATTCCTTCGATCCCCTCGCCTTTGAACGGGCGGTGCCGGCGGGCGTCGGGCGTTATGTCCTTCTCGACGGCCCGCGCCTTGACCTCTCCAGCACCGAGATCCGCCGCCGGATCGCCACGGGCCGGCCAGTGCGCTACCTGGTGCCCGAAGCGGTCCGCCAGTATATCGCCGACCACGGCCTGTACCGTGAGGAACCCTCCCATGGCTGACCCCGCCGAACGGCTCCTGGCTGATACCGCCGCGGCCTGGGGTTTGCCCCTCAACCCGGACCAGCTCCGCCAGTTCGCGCGCTACGCCGATGAACTGCTGGCCTGGAACGCCCGTGCCAACCTCACCGCCAGCACCGACCGCCAGGCGATCTACGTGCGCCATTTTCTCGACTCGCTGGCCCTCGCCCGCTTCTGGGGACCGCCCCCCGCAACCCTGGTGGACATTGGCACGGGCGCCGGTTTTCCCGGGGTGCCCCTGAAGATCCTCCACCCCGCCCTGACCGTGACCCTGGTCGAGTCCGTGGGCAAGAAAACCGCCTTTCTGACGCACCTGATCGGCGTCCTGGGACTGGCACAGGTCCGCGTGGTCACCGGCAGGGCCGAAGCCCTCGGGCGTGATCCGGGCGAACGTGAACACTACGATGTGGCCACGGCCCGCGCCGTGGCCGACCTGCGCGTACTGGCCGAATACGCCCTGCCGCTCCTACGCGTCGGCGGCCTGTTGCTGGCCCCCAAGGGCGCCGACGCTGCCCGCGAAGTCGAAGGGGCGCGTCACGCTATGACCCTCCTTGGCGGAACGATCGAACGGGTCGTCCCGATTGAACTGCCGGGCATCGAACCACGCACCCTGGTCGTGGCGCGCAAAGTGGCGCCCACCGACCCGCGCTACCCGCGCGCCGTTGGCCTGCCCGCCCGTCGCCCGTTGTGATCCGGGATCGTCCCAACCTCCCGCCGGAGGCGGATATTGCCCCGGCCCCGCATTTGTCCTGGTTGGCATCTGGTACCGCAGGCGTGCTAGAATATCCTGGGCTCTCGAAGCGGTGCATCCGGTACGGTTGCTTCCGCCTGTGGCCAGATGGGTTGCGGAAGGGTTCGTCTCTCGCTCCCCGGCCATGCCCTCTGGATGCAGCACGAAGGTCACCGTAGGTTCCAACGACGGCGTGTGACTTGACCTAGTCGCAAGAAGGAGTCGACCATGTCCATCCTGAGCCGCATCAGTGATCTCATCAGCGCCAACGTCAATGCGATGCTCGACAAGGCCGAGGATCCGGAGAAGATGGCGAACGAGTACCTGCGCCAGCTTACCAATGAACTGTACGAGGTGCGCACCAGCGTGGCCGCGGCGATGGCCGATGAGACCAGGCTGGAGCAGCGCCGCATCGCCAGCCAGGCCGAGGTGACCCAGTGGGAGGCCAAGGCCGAGGCCGCACTGCGCGCCGGTGACGAAGAACTCGCCAAAGCCGCCCTGGCCCGCAAGGTGCAGGCCCAGAAGCTCGCCGAACAATACCTGGCGCAGGAACAGGCCCAGGAAGAGCAGGTCAACGCTATGCAGGAGGCCCTGGTGCAACTCGAGACCCGCATCGCCGAGGTGCGGGCCAAGAAGGAGTTGATTATCGCCAAGAAGAACCGCGCCCAGACCCAGGAGGCCCTCCAGCGCACCGCCCAGACGATGGGCCGGATTTCTTCCATCGACAAGCTCGAACAGCTTGAGGAGCGGGTGGACGACCGCCTCGCCCGCGCCGAGGCCATGGCCAAACTCGAGCAGGGTTCGCTCGAGGCGCGCTTTCAGGACCTGGAGCAGCAGACCGCGGTCGATTCGGAACTTGCCGAACTCAAGCGCAAGCTGGGGATGGCCTGAGGGATCATGAGCTGTTTGCGGTACAGCAGGGGGGTGGGGAAACCAGGTTTCCCCACCCCCCTGCCGTGGGATCACGCTGCTAACGCGCCGGCTCGTAGCACGCGCGGCAGCGCGCCTCGTACAACTCCAGGCCGCCGACGACCAGCGTCGGCGCATCGGCGGGGGCCGGTTTGCCGTCAATCAGCCGCTGCGAACGGGTGGCATAGGCCCCACAACGAGCGCAAATGGCATAGAGTTTGTCCACCTGCTCGGCAATCGCCATCAGATGCATCATCGCCGGAAACGGCTCGGCCCGGTAATTCTGATCCAGGCCGGCGATGATGACCCGTAAGCCCCGATCGGCTAACGCCTGGCATCCGGCAACGATCGCCTCCGGTTCGTCACTCAGAAAGTGCAGTTCGTCGAGCGCGATCACCTGCACGTCATCTGCCGCGGCAAGTACCTCGGTGATCGAACTGACCGGCGCCGCCTCCAGGCGCGCGCCGGCATGGCTCGCCACGTGCCGCGCGCTGTACCGGGTATCCAGGCGCGGAGTAAAGATGCGGCAGGGCTGGCGGGCAATCATCACCTGGCGCATGCGCCGGATGAGTTCCTCCGTCTTTCCGCTGAACATGCACCCGCAGATCACCTCGATCCGTCCGCCACTGCTGGGTCGTGTCATTGCCGTTCTGCTCCTTTTTATGCATCGGGCAGCCACCTGGACAGGGCTCGCGCAACGTCCCTGGGGCAAGCCCCAACTCCCCTGCCGGAGACCGACTTTACACCTCGAGCAACCTGGAGGGGTGTGACGAAACGTTCTGCACGTTCCCCTTCGCCCGGTGGCTGAAGCCGCGGGCGAACGTCCTGCGAAGCCGGCCGTTCGGCTGAGCCTTCGTCCTGGCTCAGGCCAGGGCTCACGGAGAAGCCTGCGCCGGTTTCAGCAGGCTACGGAGGTAGCCTGCGCAAGGCTCGCCGGAGCCTTCAGGCTCCCGGCGGGCCGGTGGGCCGCGGCACGTGCAGAGCTTTTCGTTACACCCAACCTGGAGCGCATACTTGCCGAAACCTGCCGCAGGCTGTTATAC
>JAOACN010000397.1 GCA_026417815.1 Chloroflexaceae bacterium
CGGCCAGGGCGTAGTGGTGATAGGCGTAATGGTAGCCCGCGCCCGGCCCGGTGCTGACCAGCACCGCCCCGATCAGCGGCGCGGCCACCAGCAACCAGCGCCAGCCGCGCCAGGCCAGGAGCAGCGCGGGGCCGACCACAACCAGGGCCGCGAGCGCCCGTTCGCCGCTCGTGGCGAGCAGCGTCTCGGTCGCGCCGAAGTAGTGGTTGATGTAGTCATTCGCTACGTGGACACCGCCAGCGGCCTCGAAGCGGGGGCGGAGGCCCAGGAACACGAACGCGCCGTAGAGACTGGCGGCGCCGGCGGTGATCAGACCCGCCCGGCGCTGCCCGCCCCAGAGAAAGAGGTACGCTCCCAGCGCGGCCACCGGCACCGCCACGTACACTTTGCACAGCAGGCTCAGCCCCACCCACAGGGCGGCGGCGCGGGCGTCGCGGCGGTCAAAGGCGTCAATCGCCCAGAGCAGGAGGGGCATGGCCAGCGTGTCGCCATGGAAGTCGAAGAGCGCCGCGGTAAGGGCCACGGGGTAGAGCAGGTAGATCAGCGCCGCGCAGCGGGCCGCCACCACGCTGTCGAGGTGACGCAGGGCCAGGCGATAGGCCGGAATCGCTCCCGTCGCCGCCAGCAACGTCTGGCCGAGCAGCAACCCGCGCGGGTCGGGCCACAGGGCCACCAGCGGGGCAAAGGCATAGTAGATGAGTTCGACGTGCCCGGCCAGGCGCGAGACGTTGCCTCTGGCGGAGGTGAGCATCAACGGCTCGCCGCGCAGCACCGAGGCGATGGCCTGGTACATCGAGCCGAGATCGAGGAGACCGGCGTTATAACCGGCATAGCGTAGCAGACTCAATCCTCCGATGACGAGGACATAGACGGCCATCGCCACCCAGAGGAGCGGGTCACGGGGAACGCGGTGCGGGCGAGTCAATTGCTCCATCGAGGTCTCTATTCAAATAACCTGACACCCCGGCGGGAGTGACGGGGGCCTGCGGCCCTGCCGGCTTTCCCGTTCCGGCGCGATTACGCCGCGCCACCCGGGAACGGGACTTTCGGAGGAACGAAGCCCTTCCGAGCCTCCCTTACGAGGAGAAGTCTCGTTTGAGTATGAAAATCCAAAATCCAAAATCCAAAATCCAAAATGCACCGATTCAGGCCGGGCGACGCGCGATCACCCGAATGACGCCGCTGGAGCGCATGAGCGCCGAAACCAGCCCCAGCGGGGCGAACGCGGCCACCGCCAGGGGGTTCTGGTAGCGCACGAAGCGCGCCAGGGCGGTATACCCACGGGCGGCGAGCCAGAAGCGCGTACTGCCGATCCACACGTTTGGCGCTGCCTGATGCACCACGCGCTCAATGCACAGACCGGCCAGGTTAACCAGGGCATGGAGCGTGGGTTGTGGGAAGAGAAAGAAGTGGCGCGGAAACTGGTAACCGTACCAGTCCCCTCCGAAGATCCGCGCCGTATGCGAGTCGATGTTGGGGATGGTAAAAATACAATAGCCTCCAGGCCGCAACAGGCGCGCAATCCTGGTCAGGGTCGCCCGGGGGTCGGGGAGATGCTCGAGCACATGGCGCATCAGCACCAGGTCGAAACTGCCGGGCGGGAGGCAGACATCTTCAAGTTGCCCGGCGCGAACATCCAGACCGTGGCGCTCGCGGGCGATGCGCGCCGCCTCCGGGCTCAATTCGAGCCCGAGGAGCCTGGTACGCCCCCGCCGGCGCAGTTCGGCCAGAAACTCGCCCGTCGCCGAACCAAGTTCGAGGATGGCGCTGTCCGCACTGGTGCGGGCAAGAATTTCCCGCACTTCCGCGCGCCAGGCGATGCGGCGCATCCACACCAGGAACCGCTGGCGCTCACCCATGTAACTGTCATACGTCGGCGGGTAGATCTCGGCCAGTTCCTCGGGGGTATCGGGGCGCGGGCTCAAGTAGACCAGGCCGCAGCCCCGACACTGGTGCAGCGTATAGG
>JAOACN010000465.1 GCA_026417815.1 Chloroflexaceae bacterium
CTCCCAGACCCCTCTCAGGTGTAGGGTTTTTCGAGGGAGAAGGGATTTTCGGCATTCCAATGCGCTTGCGATCCTCACCCCCCTGCCCCCTCTCCACCATAGGTGGAGGGGGGAGTTGGGCGTCCCAATGCTCCAGATGGCGCATGTGACGCGAGGATGTGCCGGAAAACCCTACACCTGAGAACTCCCAGACGCTCCCCTCCCCACAGTTGAGCGCCCCGATGACCCCCTCGCCGCGCCTCTACGCCTCGACGCGCACGCCGCGCCAGAAGGCGACGTAACCGGCGATCTGCTTCGCTGCCTCCTTCGGTTCGGGGTAGTACCAGGCCGCGTCCTTGTTGACGTTGCCCTCGACGACCACATCGTAGTAACTGGCCGTGCCCTTCCAGGGGCAGACCGTGTGGGTCGCGCTCTCGCGCAGGTATTCGCGCTTCACTGCCGTAGGCGGGAAGTAATGGTTCCCTTCGACAATTACCGTTTCATCGCTTTCGGCGATCACTGCGCCGTTCCAGATTGCGCGGGCCATGGTTGGTGCTCCTTACGGTATAGCGGTTGCATCATAACCGTGTTGAGACTCCAGATTATCCTCAATACCAGGGCTGGTGAAATGTCTTTGGGGCGAGCCCCCAAATCCTTGGTGGCTGTCAATTTTGGCGCCTACGCCGCAAAAACTGACAACCATCCCGGCGAGCGGTATAGCCGCGCCTGAACTCACCATTAGAGGCGGGCTTTTACCAACCTGCCCTAGACGAAAAGGGTTGCCACAACCCGGTGCGTGTGCCATAATGCCTATATGGTACATATGAGCTACAGGCGTGTCAAATGCTAAACCGCCAGAAAGCCGTACTGCTGCTCCTGCGCCAGGCGGGTCGCGCGGTCTCACCGGTCCAACTAATGAAGTGGGCGTTCCTCCTCGCCCATGAGACGCCGTCACATGGTGGAGCGCACTTCTACGCCTTCGTGCCCTATAAGCACGGCCCCTATTCCTTCACGCTCGATCAGGAGAAGAATGCACTCGTGCGCGATGGACTCCTTGAGGTCACCGGGCGTGACCAGTTGTGCCTGACGCCTGCTGGCCGGCAGGCCGAGTTGAAGCTTGCCGGAAACGTGCCGCGCGATATCCGCTATATAACGGACACCTATGGCTATCAGTCATCCCAGGCGCTGATTGACCTCGTGTACAAGAAGTATCCCTGGTACTCGATCAATAGTCAATTCCCGGAACGGCGCTGTATGGCGCGGCCCGTTGCGCCATGCGCCATCTACACGCTGGGCTATGAGGGGCTGACCGCCGACGCCTTCCTGAATCGTGTGCTGGAGGCGGGTATCCAGCGCATTATTGATGTGCGTCATAACCCGATCTCCCGGCGCTATGGGTTTCATAAGAGCACGCTCGTCCGCCTGGCAACTCTGCTCGGGCTGGAGTATGTGCATGTTCCGGAGCTGGGCATTCCAGGCGCCGAGCGCGGCCACCTGGAGTCGTTTGCTCAGTACCAGAAGTTGTTTCAATCCTATGAGGCTGAGCTTTCGCGGGTGCTGGAACAACAGCGCATGGTCGCGAAATTACTGCAAGAAAAGCCGAGCGTGCTAGTGTGCCTGGAGGCCGATCCACGCTTCTGCCATCGCAGCGTGCTGGCGCAGGCCCTCACCCGGATTGTGGACTTGCCTGTGAAACATCTGAGGTGATCGCAATGAGTGAGAGCTGGCAAACGACGAGGGTGCTGATCACGGTAATGACCTATCCGCACCCATCGCGCGGCTATCAGGAGCTTGTATGCACCGCGGGGGTCACCGAAACAGGCGAGTGGGTCCGCCTGTACCCGATCGATTATCGCTATCGTCCCCGACAGCAGCAGTTCCGTAAGTACCAGTGGATCGAGATTGATCTGCTACCCTACGGGCAGGGCAATGATCGGCGCAAGGAGAGCCGTAAGCCTTTGCTCGACACCATAAAAGTGCTCGGTCCGCCGCTCGATACAAAGGACAAATGGGCTGCACGCCGCGCTATCATCGATCGTATGCCGGTGCATACGGTCAACGAGCTCAAGGCGCTCCACGATAGAGATCGGACATCGCTTGGGATTGTGCGCCCGGCGCGGGTGCTCGACCTGGAAATTGAGCCGGCTGATCCCGAGTGGAAGCCAGAGTGGCAACAACTGTTTGACCAGCTACCGCTGTTTGATCCCCCACAGAAACCGCTGCGCAAGATTCCATTCAAATTCAGCTATGTTTTCGAGTGTAAAGATAACACCAAACCCCACCGTGCAATGATTGAAGATTGGGAGCTCGGGGTGCTCTGGCTGAACGAGGTTGCGCGTCTGGGGGATGAGCGGCTGGCTGCGGAGAGCGTTAAGCGCAAGTTTCTCGATGAGTTATGCCATCCGAGTAAAGACACGCGCTTTTTCATGGGTACGGTATTTCCCTACAACACCTGGGTTGTGCTGGGTGTCTTCTGGCCGCCCCGCCTGACGCCACCGGCCGGCGATGCCTTTCAACCGGCGTTGTTTTGATTGACAGGCTGAAACCGTGCCGCCTGCGCAGCGCAGGTGCACGGCATCAACCAGACGATAGGGGCGACGGGCCGGTCGTCCCTATCTTTCTGCCCGAACCTCTTGATCCAAAAATCCCCGACGTGAGTTCTCCCACCCTCCTCACTCCCGCACGCTGATCACCCGCACCTCGCGCGGCTCGGGCGCGTTGCCGGTGACCAGCAGCAGCCCCGTCTCAGTCGGATTGGTGGTTGAACCGGTATCGGTAATGGTCAACTCGGCGCTCGCGCCGCCGGGGAGAGTGGCGAAGCCGGCGCCTCCCGGCGTTAGCGTGGCCAGGTAACGCTCGCCGCCGGGCGCGAAGGTCAGCCCCTCGATCGTGTCGGTCACCTCGCCGGTGAAGTAACCGTCCACAGCCTCAATTCGCGCATTGACCGGCTGGCCCGGCCTCGGCGGCGCCAGCGGGCCGCCCAGCGAAGCCGGGCGCGCCGGGTCGGCCAGTTGCGCGTCGCAGATGGCCATCTGATAGGTGCCGCTCTCCAGCCCGTGACCGGTGAAGAAGAAGGCGCTGGCCTCCCCGGTGCGGAGATTGGCGACCCAGGTGGCGTTGCGTCCGTCGCTGAAGTTAAGCGCGACATCGAAGGTAAATACTTCAAAGTCGAACCGGCCGTCGCGGTCGGTGTCGAGCAGCACGCTCAGGTATCCTGGCGCGTTGGCATGGCTCTGGCGGCGGGCGTTGTTGATGGCGAATTCCAGCACGTATCCTGGCCGTTCTGAGCAGAACCCTGCCGGCACGGCGTAGGTGGCGTAGCCCGCGTAGCGCAGGTCTATGATCTCGGCTTTCGATCCGGCGCCCGGTTGGGCCTGCACCGGGCTGCTGCCAAGCAGCGAGTAGACGCTGATCGCCGCCTGGCCCACGCCGCGGTTGCTCACGGTCACCGGCTGGTTGACCCGCGCGCCGGGGGGTGCGACGATGTTCCCCGCCAGCCGCGGCAGGACGTGCCATGGCAGGCTCAGGTCGTTCGCCGTGGCGCCGCTGGTATCGGTGAGCTTCAGGTAGCCGTCGTACTCGAAGACGCTCAACAGGTCGCCGTTGGCGCCGTCCGGGCCGGAGTTCATGGTCCAGTTCCGTAGCCTGGCGCTGTCAATGCTGAGGATCAGGCGGAAGCTCCGCCGGCCATAAGCCGGCACGCTGATCGTCTCGGGCGCGGAGAGGGTCACGGCGCCGGTGGCCGCGTCGTCGGCGTAGCGGAAGGTTGGCTCGATGCGGTAGGTGATCGGCGCGTGGCCGTAGTTGCGTACCACGATGCTGCGTTGCAGAATCACCAGCGGCCGGAAGGCGTCAACGAAGCCGAAAGAGATCGCCCCGCCGCCGCTGGCGGCCTCCCAGGCCGAGGCCCGGGCGGCAATGGCGCGGTCCACACGCACCTCGCCGGCGCCGATGCGAGTGATCGGCGCCAGCCCCCCGCCGAGGGCGGCAGGGGTGTTGAAGATACTCGTTTCGGCGGTGTTCATCAGACGCGCCTTGAGTTCCGCGGGCGAGAGTTGCCGGTCGATGGCGTTCATCAGCAGGGCGGCGGCGCCGGCCACCACCGGCGCCGCGCCGGAGGTTCCCCCGAAGGACTGCGTGCCGCTCCCGCTGCCGGCGACTGCCGAAATCGACGCCCCGGGCGCGCCGATCTCCGGCTTGATGATCTGCCCGAACATCACCTGGTTGCCGTAGAACATCTGGCCCGCGGCCGGGCCGCGCGATGACGAGCCAACCATGGTGCCCACCAGGGGCGGCCAGGTCGCCGGGTCAATGCGCATGTTCACCCCCGCGGCCAGGCTGGCCTTGATGCGGTTGGCGCTGGCCTGGCTGATCACAAAGCCGGGAATGGTGGGTGTTCCTCCCCCGAAGCCGAAGACGAAGGGTTCACCCGGGGCCACCAGGCCGATGATCCCCGCCAGGGCGCCGCCAGCGGCGATGTTGCTGATCTTGATGCTGGCCGCGCACGCGCCACGATCCACCAGCACGATCCGCCCGGCGAGCGAACCGGGGGCGAAGGGCGCGCAGCCGAGCAGGTTGCCGCCCGCACCATTGCCGTACTGCACCGGCCCGCTGATCGCCCCCCGCGGGCGCGCCGACCAGGGCTGAAAGACCGCCGGGTAGCCCCCGGCGATGCTTGCCGGGGCAGTAACCTCGAGGATCGGCAGCAGGGCCGAGGGCATCTCGGTCTGCGCCACCGCGAGGGCCGTGCGCGCCGCCGAGGGCGTGCCGACGATGTAGGGCTTGTCGGCGCTGTTGCCCGCCGAGGCCACCGTCAGGATGCCAAGCGCCGTAACATTATCAACCGCCGCCGAGAGGTCGTCGAAATAGTTCTGGCCGTAGAGCGATCCCAGCGACATGTTGATGATGTCCACGCGATCGCGGCTATCGCCGTCGCCGTCGGGATCGGCGGCGAACTCCATCCCTTGCAGCAGGGCCACGCCGCTGCAGGTCAAGGAGACCGCCGAGCAGACCTTGACGGCGTAGATCTGCGCCCTGGGGGCCACGCCGCCCCCGGCGAGGGCGTTGTCGGCGCTGATGACGGCGCTCAGACCCCCGTCAGCGACCAGGCCCATCGCGAACACGCTGTGGACCGCGCCAGCCTCCAGGGTGACGTTCGGTAGCGCAAGTGCGACGGTGGTCGTGCCGGCCAGACGCACCTCCAGGTTGTACACCCCGGCGGAGACCTCGATGTACGGGCTGGCCTCGCCAAAGGCATAGTTGCGGAACAGCACCGGCCCGCCCGCCACGGCGACATCCACCGCTGGCGCGTCGGGCGAGGCGTGCACGAAGCGCGCGCGGGCCTTGCCCGCGGC
>JAOACN010000480.1 GCA_026417815.1 Chloroflexaceae bacterium
CGGTCACGCTGATCAGGGGCATGGTTCAGTGGGTTTCGGGTGGTTCGGTGGGGTCCGGCCGCGCCACGTGGCGCAGTTTGGCGATCAACTCCCGGATGCGCCGGGCGGCCTCCTCGGGCGGGATGATCCGGTGCGGGTCCACTTGGTGTGGGGCGTGGTGAGGCTCCGCCGGGCTGACGGGGCCAGGTCCTTTGCCGTCCGCAGTCTGAGCGGGTGCGGGTGCTGGTCCGAGGGGGGGTGCCTCCTTCACTTTACTGGCTTTTTCTCCGGTCGTGGGGGCGTCTGGAGCGTGCGGTGTGGCCCCTGGCGAGGCCGCTACTCCGGGCTGCTGGGCGTCAACACGGCGCGGCTTGCCGCGCCTGCCCACCACCTTGACCGAAGGTTCTTTCTTCCCGTTAAGGGATGGCGACATTTTGTCGCCAGTGTACTGGCTACATTTTGTAGCCAGTAAATTGGCCTCGTTTACTGGCGACAATTTGTCGCCAGTAGATGGGGCGAAAATAAGGGTGGTTTTGGCCAGCCAAAACCACCCTTTCTTGTGTGACCAACGACGATCAAAAGCTATTAAGCCAGCATCCTGCAATTGTTTACGCCAGCGCTGGACCGTGCGCCTGTGTTCTCCCGTGATCTCCTCGATCACCCGCTCCCCCAGCACGAAACTGCGGCCGTCGCCGCGGGCCCGGGCCAGGCGCGCCAGCGTGCGCAGGTACGCCAGCGCGCCCCAGGTGATCAGCCCCTCCTTCCGGGCGGCCTCGGCCCGGGCCCAAAACGCCAGCGGCGGCCGGGTCAGCCTGGTCGTTGGCCTGGGCACGGCCTGTGCGCCTCCGCGCCGTGGGGTTGAGGGTACGCGCACCATCCGCGCCGGATGCCGGCGGCCACGACCGCCGCCGGATCCGCGCCCAGGTAGCGCCGGATGCGCTCCAGGGCGCGCTGAAAGTCGGGATGCGTGACGCTGGCCGGGTCCACCCGCCAGCCACGTCCCTTGTTGCGCGTGCCAAAGGTCATACGCCGGCCCTCCGTCGCACGCACAGGCGGAACGCCTCGCCGATCCCCACGGCCCATTCCTCCCGCCGGCCCTTTTCCCGGAACCGGAGCACGTCCCCCGGCCCGATGCTCACCACGATCTGCCGCGGCGCCGGGTACAGCACGCTGTACTCCGCCCGCGTAACCCGCGTGACCGCCTTGTCCGTGCTGGTCATGGCGCACCTCCTTCCCGGCGTTCTAGCGGGTACGCTTTCGGCACCGCCACCGGCCGCGCCGCTGCGATCTCCTCCGGCTGCAGCCGCCGCCGGCGCTGGAGCGGCGACCAATTCTTCGCCGTGACGTCAACTGTCGCGGGGCATAGATGCCGCGTCAGCGCTTCGAGCGTGAATCCCTTCCGCTTGCACAGCGGGCACTGGTACAAGGTCATGTGGCACCTCCTGTTGTGGTGAGTGCAGACTATCCCGAGTTGTGGCGGTACGGCGCCGGCCCCTGGTGATTCACCGGACAATTGGGATCAACGCAGTTATCGTCCGCCTCAATGTGCTGCCTCAGCCTTCCAATCTCCTGCGGACCCAGCGGCCTTGAGGACTGAAACTCATGCCAGCTCAGGATCTTCCACTTTTTAATCGGTCCTTTACCAGGGCAGTCGTGTTTCCACAGAGCTACCCTTGTCATTATCTTCCCGCACCGTGAGCATTCAAACAAGTTCATGCCGCACCTCCTTCAGCCCTTCACCGCCTCGTAGTCCGCCAGGATGGCCCTGGCCAGCACCTCGCCCCCGGTGCGCAGGTCCGCCTCCACCAGCCGCTGGATGTACGCACTGCGGCCCAGCCGCGAGCGGCGACGCACCACCCCGTCCATCCACTCCAGGTGATGCGGCCACAGGCTGATGCCCACCGTCTGCGCCCGGCGCCCCGAGCGCCGGCGCCCCTTGCGACTTGTGGTTGGTTTCATCAGTTCCTCCGGTCCTCGTACTTGATGAGTTCGCGGTTCACCGCATGCGCCTGCGCCAGGCTCAACACCACGGCCGGACGGCCGGTGAGCGCATCCGCGCCCACCTCCACCACCAGCCACTGGATCGAGCCGCCCGGCCGGCGCACCTGCAGCCAGCCCACCCGCGCCGTCAGCGGCGGGGTGGGGCGCGCCCTCTGCGCCTTCAACTTTCCACCGTTCATTCCTCCTCCTTCACGAATTGGCCCAGAATCTGTCGGGCCGCCCAGTTCCTGATCAGGTCGCAGGCGTCGTATTGGTCCTTTGGCTCCATGAGCTTGAGCCGCTTGGCGAGGGTCCGCATCCGGTCACTCACCCGCTGTCGTTCGGCCAACAGCTCCAGCGCGGTCCGCAAGTCGGGGCTGATCTGCAGACCTACCGTCCATGACTGGCGCGTCTTCATTGCGCACCTCCTTCCGCCACCGCGATCTCGGCTTCGATCAAGCGCTCCTCCAGACACTGCGCGCTCGCCTCCCGGTCCGTGCCCGGGCCCAGCGTTCGGCACGCCTCCACCAGCACCTGCCGGGCGGCCTTCTCCGCCTGGTCAGCCTGGTGCAACAGCGCCCGGCGCCGCGCCAGCGCCGTGCGGATGATCTCGATCTCCCGCTGCGGCCCGTCCGGGTGCCAGCTCGGGATGGGGCGTTCGTCGTTGTCTGCTCCCTCCGCCACCGCGATCTCGGCGTCAATCAACCGGTCGGCCAGCCATTGGCTCAGCGCGTCCCGGTCCGTGCGCAGGCCGATCTGCCGGCACGCCTCCACCAGCACCTGCCGGGCGGCCTCCTCGGCCTTGTGCGCCTGGTGCAACAGCGCCCGGTGCCGCGCCAGCGCCGTGCGGATGATCTCGATCTCCCGCTGCGGGCTGTCCTGATACCAGCGCGGGATGGGGCACGGCTCCTCCGCCTCCGTGGGGGCCGTGTTGGGGGGGATTGATGCGTTCATGGTTGACTCCTGGTTGGCCGCTCGGCGCGGGGCGGACCGGCCCCCGTGGCCGGCCCGGGGCACGAGCGTCCCCGCCTGCATGGCACCCCGCGCGTCGTTCGGCATGGAGGCAATTCTTGCATACCGTTGCCTAGAGTCAACAGAAAATTTTGTCTTTGATTGTTGCAAACGGTGTGCTATTGTTAACGCATGAAACCCAAGCCGATCGGAAGGTTGGCGAGGACAACAGGGGTTTCAATGACGCCGGATATTTACGACCGCGTCATGGGCAGGGTAAACGCCCTGCGTCCTCGCGTCAGTTCGTTCAGCAACTACATCCAGCAGCTCATCATGCTGGACTTGCAGCAGGGCCTGCTCGGCCCTTTGTCCGAAGGAGGGACGGGAAAAAGAGCGCTCGCCGTGGGTAGCTGACCCGCCACGGCGAGCGGTGCGCCGTCCCGGGTGGCGGCGGTCGTAGGCAGACGCGGGTCCGCGCGCCGGGGTTGTCCGGCGCGGCCGCCCGGAGCGGAAGGGGCGGCGGTGGACTGGGCCGTGGATTCAGGCCGGTGGTGCCCCCACCAGGAATCGAACCTGGATCAACGGTTTAGGAATACAGTGGCCGCGAGGCGGTGCGCACAACACCTTGCCCGACAGGACCATGAAAACTGTTCGGGATGCTCTGTCGGACTGGGAGTTGTGGCATTCGCTGGGGCGCAAACCGTCCACCGCGCGGTTCAATCGCGAGGTGGTGGCCGCGCTGGTCCGGGCCGGGCCGGAGTGGCTGGAGCAGGCGCCGGAGGCGCTGGACGCGCCGGCGCTGCTGCGCTGGGCCGGCCGGGTGGCGCATTATTGCGGGGCGCGCTGGAATGCGATGGTGTCGGCGCTGCGGGCGGTGTCGCCGCACGCGCGCGCCCTGCCGCGGCGCCGGCTGGGGTTGCGGGAGGCGTTGCCGCCGGACCCGGCGCAGTGGGCGGCGTTGCTGGCGGCGTGTGATCGGCGCGCGCCCCGCTCGGCGGTGGGGCTGTGGGTGCGGTTTCTGGCCTACACGGGGCTGCGCCTGGCGGAGGCGCGGGCGCTGACCTGGGCGGAGGTGCGGGCGGACCGCCTGCTGGTGCCGGCGCGCGTGGCCAAGGGCGGCCGGCCGCGGGCGGTGCCGGTGCATCCGGCGCTGGCCGACACGCTGGCGGCGCTGCGCCGGCTCACGCGGGACGCGGTGGACGGGGCCTGGCGTGCGGCGCCGGTGTTGCCGCGCCCGGTGCCGCGGCGGGCGCTGCGGGCGGCGGCGCGGGAGGCGGGGCTGCGGTGGGTGACGTTCCACACGCTGCGGCATTGGTACGCGACGCGGGCGATCGAGGCGGGGGTGGACCTGCCCACGGTGGCGCGCTGGCTGGGGCACGCCGACGGCGGGGCGCTGCTGGCGCGGACGTATTTCCACCTGGCGCCGGGGCATGACCGGGCGGCGGCGCAGCGGCTGGGCGCGGCGTGGGGCGGGTGAGGGTTCCCGGCTAGGGCGCGCCCAGGGCGGCCTGGACGGCGGCGCGGGCGGCGGCGCTGGCGATGGCTTCGAGGGTCTCGCGATCGGGCGCGGCGGCCAGGGCGCCGGCCCGGGTGCCGGCGATGAACTCGGGGGTCTGGAGGTCTTCGCGCAGATCGGCGGCCTGGAGGCGGGTCAGGATGGCGGTGGTGCGGCTGCGCACCTGGTGGGCGGCGCCGTCGGGGCCGGTCCAGGTGAAGACCAGGCTGCGGCTGGCGCAGCCGGTGCCGGGGAGGAGGGCCAGGGCGAGGATCAGGCAGCGCATGGTGCGAGGGATTGGGCGGCGTCCAGCAGGTGAGTCCACGGGCCGGGCGTCATGCGGAAGAAGGAGCGGATGCCATCTTCGCCGATGGCCAGTCGCACCTGGCCGGGGCGTTCACGCGGGCCGACATGGGTGATGATGGCGCCGTGAGCGCGGTAACGTCCCAGCAGGGAGGGCACGCCAGTGCGGGTGACGAACAGGCGGGCGCCGCGGCGCCACCAGAACCAGGTCAGCAGCAGCCCCCCCCGCCAGGCGGCCGGGGAGGGTAAGCGGGCGGCATACACGGCGCCGGGGTGTTCCAGTTCCAGGCGACTGTACAAGTCTTCGTCCTGCAACCTGCCTTCGGCCCAGGCCCAGGCATCGGCGGCGCGGATGGGGAGAATCCAGGCGAGGGTGCGCGGATCGGGCACATTCATGGGCGCGGATCCGGCGGGGAATGGCCGGAGCGGGACAATTGGACGGCCACAGCCCGGTGGTCCAGTGCATGGTGGCATTGGCTCATCGTGGTAGCGGCTTCCTGCAGGGCGCGGGTGTTGTCGCGCACCACGTCGAGGAGGATGTTGATGGTCTGCTGGTGGGCCTGGGCGGCGTCGGATTGCGCCCGCTTAAACTCGGCGGTCATGTAGCGCAGGCCGTAGAGGAGGATGACCGGGACGGCCACGCTGCCGCCGGCGCTGATGGCGTTGATCAGTTCCGTCATACCCATGATGCCCGGGGGTGATCAGGCGCCGGGGCGCGCGCGCAGGCGGCCCAGCCAGGGCTGAATCAATCCGAGCTGCCAGGCTGCCCAGATTGCGGCCAGCACCCATGCCCACCAGGGAATGAAGCCGAGCACGGCCCGCAGGCTGAAGGTGGCGGCGCCGGTGAGAGACTCGCGCACGCCGCGCTGCATCGAGGCCAGCCCTTCGGCGGCACCCTCGCGGAAAGCCTGGTTGACCTCGGCGGCGAAATCGGTCGCGCCGGTGAATTCCTGGCCGGCGCGCTGGGCCTGGACGGTCTGCCACTCCTGGTCGCTCCAGACCTGGCGGCGGAGGGCCTCCTGGTCGAGGGCCTGTTCCCAGGCTTCGAGTTCGGCACGGCGGCGCTGCTCGGCCTCGAGGTCCACGCCGGTGAGTTGGGTGCGAATCCAGTTCCAAAGGCTCATAGGGGTGGGTAGGTCAGTCCGGCGCCGCCGTTCCAATCGGCGAGCATGTCGTCCTCGGTGAGGATGTAGTCGCGCCAGAAGGCGATCTCGTCGAGCTTGAGTCCGGGGACGTTGTTACTGCCCAACGTGCCCAGGTAAATGACCTGGTCGCCCCAGGGATCGAACACGATGCCGGTGTTGGTCTGCAGCGGGCCGATCGGGTCCATGTCCAGCCGCATCTTCAGCGTGCTGGTGGGCTTGTGATAGGTCACGATCAGGCGGTGCCAATTGTCATCCACGGGGATGTTTACCTGCACTTCGCCGTCGTAGTACATGCGCGCCCGCCACTGGCCGGAATTGCGATAGAGCATGAAATCGCTCGAAGCCCAGTGCGAGCGGCTGAGATTGCTGATCACCACCAGGTAGTTGGGCGGAAGCTGCGTGCTGTCCATCGCGTACCACAGGCGGAGCGAGAAACCGGTGGTCAGGGTGCCCATGTTCAAGAGGGCGTTGTTGGCCCACATCAGCTTGTCGCCGGTCAAATCGGAGTCATATTGACCGGCGCCGGAGAAAATAAATCCCTCAATACCCCCAAAAAACCACACCCCTGGCCCGGGCACTGTCAGGTGGGC
>JAOACN010000535.1 GCA_026417815.1 Chloroflexaceae bacterium
TGTGTATAAGAGACAGCAATTGAGCTACGCCGGCAACGGGCGCGCAGCGGCGCGCTGGTGTTCAGCCTGCTTATTGTAGCATGATCGGGCGCTTCGTGCAAATGAGACATGCGGCGCAGGGCTTGAGCAACGTCCGTCTCCCACGGTGGAGTGTGGGGCGGCGTAGCCGCCCGCTTTTCTGATCGGTTCTGGCGGCTGCTCTGTCGGAACTACCGAAACAACCGCAGGTTGGAGCCTGCCCCGGACCCCACACCACCGAAGAATGCCCGTATCGGGCGGCGTGGCCGCCCACCCCCGCGGCAGTAGCGGACCTTGCACCAGCCCTGGCTTGTGGGCATTCCGCCCTTGCGGTGCGTGAGCAACTCCTGCTATGATGAAACCATGACCCCGGGCGTAAAGAAAACCTGAGCGTATGGATCTGCTGCGTCGCCTGTTCGGTGGTCGTGGCCCCGGTGGCCCGCCCGACAATGCCCTGCACCTCTACGTGCGTTGCGGTCGCTGCGGCGCTCCGGTGCACGTGCGCATTCATCTGTTGAACGACCTTACGGTCGAATACGATGACAACGAACAGGTCAGCGGCTATCGCCTGCGCAAGGAGATCATGGACGCGCGCTGTTTCCGGTTGATCTATGCCGAACTGACCTTCGATGCTCACCGTCGTGAAGTGAGCCGCTCGATCGAGGGCGGCGAGTTTATCAGCCAGGAAGACTACGCACGCCTCAGCGCGCCTTCCACCGGAGCCTCGTAACCATGTCTCTCACCTTCGTTGTTTCACTGGCCGTCAGCGCCACGCTTGGTGTTATTGGTGGAGCGGCGTTTCGCTGGACGTTTCCAGAACAGGCCTGGAACATCTTTGTGGCCACCTTTCTCTGGACGCTGATGGCCGCCGCGGGCACGGCAATCGCCCGCTGCTCGCGGGAGCGCGTGCGCCGCGGCCAGTGGCGCCGGGGGCTCTGGATCGCCAATATCCAGACCTTTCCGCTGACCACGGCCTTTCTGGTCACCTCTGCCGTGGTTTCGGCGGGGAAGATCTTCGTTCCCGAGTTGCTGCCCATCCTCTACGGCTGCACCCTTGTGGTGGCCATTACTGCCGCGGTCCTGGGTGTGCTGGCTTCGCCGTACCGGAAGTAACGTTGCCACGGGGAAACCTGGTTTCCCCACGCCCCTGCTGCGGAGCGGCCTGCCCCCCTTCCATACGCGCCGTTGCCTCCCGATGTTGTGCGGCAACGACGATATGCCTATGGCGCTTCTGTCGCTGGCCGAGTTAGTGACCCTGCGCGAGACCTGGCGCGCGGGCGGGTTGCGCCTGGTGCTGACCAACGGCGTCTTCGACGTGCTCCACGCCGGGCACGTCAGCTACCTGGAACGGGCGCGCGCGCTCGGCGACGTGCTGGTGGTCGCGCTCAACTCCGACGCCTCAACTCGCGCGATCAAAGGGCCACAGCGCCCCATCATGTCGCAGGCTGAGCGAGCCGCGGTGCTCGGCGCGCTCCGCGCCGTGGACCACGTGACGCTCTTCGACCAGCCTACGGCTGAGGCCATTGTCGGCGCGCTGCGCCCCGATGTGTACGTCAAGGGCGGCGATTACGCCACGCCCGAGCAGGCACCCGACCTGGCGCGCCTGCCCGAGGCGCGGATCGTCGCCGCCCAGGGCGGGCAGGTGGTTCTGCTGCCCTACGCCGAAGGGCTATCAACCAGCGCAATCATCCAGCGCATCCTGGAGCGCTACGGGCAGAAACGGTCCACCTGAAGAGGCTCCGCGGCAGGGGAGGAACCGCGAGGGCGCTGCCCTTCCGGGAGGTCTGCACCCATGGTTTCGGAGAGGGTGGGAAGGCTTTGCCTTCCCACCCCCAAAACGTTAGAAGAACACCTTCGCCAGCTTCAGCACCCCCTGGTTCCAGGGTACGCGATGGGAGATGCCGGTGGCGTGCTGGAACTCGTCGAGGTGTTCGATGTACCAGCGGTAGTTCCGCACCAGGGCCTCTTTGTTTGAGTACTTCGGCTTGAAGCCCAGCACCCGCTCGGCCTTCTCCACCGAGACGAAGGAGTCTTCGGTGACGGTGCCGTAGGCCCACTTGTAGACCGGCGAGAGTTTGAGCCGCTCCAGCAGGACCAGCGCCGCGGTCATTGGCGCGGCGGGGAACGTGATGATCTTCTTGCCGAAGCCTGCCGCGTCGAGGACGGCCTGGAAGTCCTCTTTGATGGTCGTAAACTCTTTGGCCCCGATGTTAAAGGTGTCATTCACCCGCTCGCGATCGAGGGTCGCGCAGAGGTAGATGGCTTCACAGAGATCTTCGACGTCGAGCAACTGGTAACGGTTCTTGCCGTTGCCGGGCAGGGGAAAGTTTTTGCCATCCCTGGCCCAATCGTAGAGCATGGCAAAGATGCCGAGCCGCTCGGGGCCGATGAAGGACTTGGGGCGGATGATCGGCACGCACATGCCCCGGGCGCGGTAGCTGAGGCAAAGTTCCTCGGCCTTGACCTTGGCTTCGCCATAGGGGCCCACGCCGTCCAGTTTGTCGGTCTCAAGGAGGGGATGGTGGTCAGGGATGCCATAGACGGCGGTGGTGGAGATGTGGATGAACCGTTCGACGCCGTGCTCCAGGGCCGATTGCAGCACGTTACGGGTGCCATCAACGTCGGTGGAGAAGATATCGGCCGGTTTGTAGAGCGGCAGGGCCGCCGCGCTGTGGACAACCTGGTCCACCCCTTGCATGGCCCGGTCAACCGCCGCGCGGTCACGGATGTCGCCCGTATGGACGTCGACACGGGTGCGTTCGGGGTAGTCGAAGGGGGCAATATCGAGGGAACGGACGCGGTGACCGCGTTCCAGGAGGTAGCGCGTGAGGTTGATGCCCAGAAACCCTGCGCCGCCGGTAATCAGGAATGTTTTGCTCATTGTCAGGACGTGGTTGATATAAGGTGGCTCAGACTCCAACGAAATTTCCCCTGGTTCTACTTTGTCACTTTGCCGCTGGCGGGGGTTGCGGGGGCCTGCGGCTCCCTCCGAATCTCCTCGCGGCGGAAGGCGCGGCAAGTGACAAAACAGGGGGCTCGGAGGGGCAAAGCCCGGCAACCCCCTTCGAGACGAAGTCTCGTTGTAGTGCTCCCTGGCGCATCCGGGAAGTTCTCTTACACGAATAGCGGGGGAAGAGGGTTTCTGGGGGGCTGCACCCTCCCGAGGCCGGCCTGTTGTTCACTCCAGTTTCTACTCGCTTTGTTGCAGAAGGGCGCGCATGATGCCGCCGCGCCCAATTATACCCAACAATCGCCGCTCGGCGTCCACGACGGCAAGGCGATCAACGCCGGCCTCGAGGAGGTGTCGGGCGGCGTCAACGAGGCTGGTCTGGGAGGCGATCTCGGGCGGAGAGGGGCCGCACAGGTCGGCGCACTGGCGCCGGGCGACGGGCAGGGCCGCCGCTGGAGGGGCGGGCTGGCGGAGGGCGGTCAGGAGAGCGGCGCGTTCGGCGCCTTGCAGGTTCGGCAGCACGCCGGCAAGATCGAGCGCGCCGACGATGCGGCCATCGTCCACCACGAGGAGCGGCTGCTCGGGGGCTGCCAGCAGACGGGCGAGGGCCTGGTCGAGCCCCAGGCTGGCCGGAACGGTGGCGGCGGGCTGGAGCATCATGGCGACGCTGGTGGGCGGCTCGGCATCGCGTGCGCCGGCTGGCGCGCCGGAGGCGTGCTCCACCGCGGCGCGCAGGATCTCAGACTGGCCGATGAGGCCGACGAGCATCCCGGCGTGGTCAATCACCGGCAGGTGCTCGTAACCCCACTCCACCAGGCTGACGATGGCCTGTGGAATGGTCACACGCACACTGACCCCGCAGGGATCCTGGCGCATGACCTGGCCAGCGGCGCGCGTGTCGAGGGGAGCAAGGGCCTGTTCGCGCTCCTCGGGGGTAAGCAGGTCGAGGAGACGGAGTGGCAGGCGCATACCGGCGCGGTAGCGCAGATCGGGCGCGGCGATCACCCCGAGCAAGCGCCCGACTTCATCGAGCACCGGGAGCGTCGCGACGCTGGCGGCCTGCATGGCTGCCACGGCCTGGCGCAGGGGCGCAGCGGCGCTGACCGCGGGAGCGGGGCGCCGCATCACATCGCCGACTGTGCGGTCGGCGGCGAAGGGGCCGCTGGCGCGTAGCCCGCCGCGGTAGACGGCCACCTCCTCCAGGGTTACCAGCGCCTCGCCGATCAGTTCCTCGAGCAGCGGCAACAGCCGCGCGACCCGCTCGGCCCGATCAACCCACTCCACCACCACCGGCTGATGCCGATCCGGCCGCTCGGGAACGGCGGGACGAAAGCGCTGGCCCGGCCCAAAGCCCGCGAGCCCCTGGAGAGCGGTTGCGCCGGTAGCGCCTAGATGGCGCAGTTCCTCAAGCAACGCCAGATAGCGCGCCTCGCCTTTCCACTGGTCATCGCGGCGCAGATAGATGCGCACGCGCTGCACGCTGTCGCCCACGGCCATCGGTTTCCTCCTGGTGCCGATTATAGCACAGGGCACGCCGTGGCTACCGGGGGATGGGGACAGGCTCATCACTGCGTGGAGGGGCGCGGGAGACGCAGCCTCTCCGAAGCCCTTTCCCAGTTTCGCCCGCGGCGTGAGCGCGCCCCGGCGACGTCAGGACAGGTCCGCCGCCGCAGGCGGAACCAGAGGATCGCGGAAGGCGCAGCCCTTCGCACCTCCCCTGAACGGGGACACACAAGGTCGCGCAGCGAACCGTCCCTCAGGTGCGGAACCGACTTGACATACCGGGGTAAGAAGTGTTACAACAGACGCAACATCAATTATCCTCAGGTGAAAATAGGCCCCGCACGGGAGGAACTGGGAGGGTTGCCCCCTCTCAAGAAGCAACCTTTGCATCCCGTCGTTGTGTGGAAGTAGGTGGGAAGGACCGTATCTTTCCACCTTCAACAGAGTACAGGCACACCTATGGCAAAGTCACTCTCGCTGATCGGGATCTCCGGCTCCCGGGTGGGACAATCCATCGTCTTCTCGGCGCGCAGCACGATACTCGGGACGGATCCGGAGTGTGGGGTGGTGCTCCAGGATCGTCTGATCCTCCCTCGCCACGCGGAGTTCCGCGTAGCTCTGGAACGCTGGTTCGTCGTCTCACTGGATCCGCGGGCGGCAATCTTCGTGAACGGCCAGCCGGTGACCGGACAGCAGCGAGTGGAACACGGTAGCCTGATCACGCTGGGGGCCACGACCTTTAAGGCCGTGATTGGCGAACTGGAGCGCGCCGTGGGCGAGACGCGCGTCCGGTCACAACCCGAGCCGCAGGGTCGCGAGGACTGGTGGCGCGATTAGGGGGGCACGGGATGCGTATCGGGTGAGGCAGAAACAGACGCAGCGGCCAACGGGAGTTGCGGAGGGGTGGGGAAAGCAGGGTTCCCCACCCCTCTTTCCTATAGAAACCGACCACGAGGCAACCAGAAGGCCCTACCCAGCACCGGACGTCGAACTACCCTTCCCTGGCGGCCCAGAGGTAGAAATCGCGGGTGATGTTGCGGGTAAAACCGTTGATGATGTGCGTCATCTTGAACTCCATCGAGCGCTCACCAAGCGCCTGAAGGAAGCTCATCGGCATGAGCCGCAGCGCGCCGGGGACAGGAATGCTCATCTCGATTTCAACGGTGTATTCGACCATGGGGCCGTTGGGTTTGGGGAAGAAGAGCGCCTCGGCGCAGAGCTCGCCGGCGAAGACGAGGCCCGACAGAGTGTGCCGGGGGCCGTCGTGGGCGGGGACGATGCGGATGACGCGCCCGGGATCGAGTTGCAGTTGCAGATCAAAGATTGCCGCCATCGTGTGCCCATAGCCATCGGTGGCGCCGACGATCAGCCGGTAACGCTCGGGGCCATAGACGTGGCAATCCAGGGCGTCGGGCAACAGGCGGAAGACCGCTGGCACATCCAGGAAGTATTCGTAGGCCATGTCCAGCGGCGCCCCAAAATGGAAGATGTGGCTTACCTGCCCACCCAGATCGATGTATCGCTCGTGTGTGGCAAGAGGTGGGTTGGCGGAGCGCGACGGCTGCATGCGAGACTCCTCGCTAGCCCAGGCGGCGGAGGAACGCCGTCGCCGGAACAATATCCTTGCATATATGTCACCCGATGACAGCCATGAGTATAGCACTCGCGGCAGAGTTTTGCAACATAAGCAATACTCTTGATTGCGAAATTCTCTGGATCCGCAGGTGATCGGCTTGCTTCCGGGTCGGGCCAGGCCCTCCGCGACCTTTCCGACGGAGGTATCCGGGCAATCTCCAGGGGGTCGCAGTCGCCGACGGACCCCGCCCAATCGGAAACCCAGAATCACACAGCTTCCAGCGCCGCCTTGACCGCTGCCAGGAAGGCGTCGGCGGTCGCCCCATCGGCGACGCGGTGGTCAAAGGTCAGTGAGAGGTAGCACATCGGCTTGATCGCGATGGCGTCCACCCCCTGCTGCGTTACTACCACCGGGCGCTTGACAATCGCCCCTACGCCGAGGATGGCCGCCTGGGGCTGATTGATGATCGGCGTGGCGAAGAGGCTGCCACTGACGCCGTGGTTGGTGATGGTGAAGGTGCCGCCCTGGGTCTCATCGGGCGTCAGGCGCCGGGTGCGCGCCCGCTCGGCCAGGTCGTTGACAAGGCGCGCCAGGCCGAGCAGGTTCTTCTCGTCGGCGTCGCGGATCACCGGCACGAGCAGACCCTCGTCGAGGGCCACGGCCACCCCGATGTGGATGCGCCGGTTGAGCACGATGCCCGCGTCGGTGAACCGGCCGTTCATCACCGGCACCCGCTGCAACCCTGCCACAACCGCCTGCACGAAGTAGGGCGTAAAGGTCAGTCGCGCGCCCTGGCGCTCGAAGGCCGCCTTGTTGGCCTCCCGGTGGGCCACGACCCGGCTCAGATCGGCCTCCATTACGGTGGTCACGTGGGGCGCCGTCCGCACCGAGCGTTCCATATGCTCGGCGATCGAGCGGCGCATAGGCGTCAGGGGCGCCAGTTCGGCGTCTTCGGGTAGTGGCTGTCTCTTATACACATCT
>JAOACN010000041.1 GCA_026417815.1 Chloroflexaceae bacterium
CTGCGAGAACGGGCGCACCAGCGGCCTCTGCTATCGCATGTGGTACGTCGGCACCGACCTCCCCCCGTTCTATGAACGCCGCATCGGCTACGCCGTTTCTCCCGATGGTGTCGCCTGGACCCGTGTCCCCGGCAACGCCTCCGGCGGCGCCGTCTTCGAGGGCTCCGGCGTCCCCGGCGCCTTCGATCGGTCCGGCGTCTCCACGATGAGCATTATCCGCGTTGGCACGATATACCGGATGTGGTACACCGGGCGGAGCGATGCATATACGATCGCCGGCATCGGCCTGGCCGAGTCCCCCGATGGGCGGACCTGGACCCGCGTGCCCGGCCCCGCGGGCGGCGGCGCTGTCCTGCGCCACTCCGGCGACCCCGGGCAGTTCGACACCACCTACATCGTCGCTCCCAGCGTGCTCCTCGACCAGGCCAGCTCCGCCGCGCCCTGCGAAGGCGGACGCACCAGCGGCCCCTGCTACCGGATGTGGTACGAGGGCGTGCGCACCAGCCCGGCCTATAGCTTCGCCATCGGCTATGCCCTCTCTCCCGATGGGGTGAACTGGACCCGGGTGAGCAATTTCAGCGATGGTTCGATCTTCCGCGCCGGGACGTTCGGCACGTTTGACGACAACAACGTCGGGGTGCCCACGGTCATCAAAGACGGCGCCATCTACCGGATGTGGTACGAGGCCAACGGCTACACCACGGGCTACACCACCGGCTACGTCGTCTCCACCGACGGGCGCACCTGGGTGCGGCCCACTCCCAACCTGCCGGTGTACACGGGCGCCAGCGACACGATCGTGGCCGGCGCGCCGGATGAGGTCTGGGCGGTGCGGGGGCTGAAGGAGGGGACGCGCTACCGGATGTACTACGCCACCAGCACGCGCCCGAACTCGTTCCGCTTCGGGTTGGCCGAGATGACCCCGGGGACGCCGCTCGCCAGCGTCAGCGCCGAGCGCGCCGGGACGCTCTATACCCTGCGCTTCAACACACCGGCTATCCCGGCAGGGGGAAGTGTACTGGTAACCTTGCCCCCGGAGATCGACTTCGCAACGGTCGACCCGCAAACCCTCGCCGGCTTTGGCGTCGGGGCGACCCTGGCCGCGGACCCGGCGGCAGTGACTGATGCCTGGTCGTGCGGGACAGCGCGGGGGGCGCTGCTGGCGCGATTGCCGGATGGCGCGCCAGCGGGTCAAAAGACAATCGGTTTCATGCTAAGCAGCACGGTGCCGGATGATGCAGGGGCGTTGATTCAGGTCTTTAACCGCCGGGAAGTGATCGGGTACGCCGAAGTGTCCTTCAGCGAGGCGCCTCCCACCCCTACCGCCACAGAAACGCCGACCAGCACGTCGACACCGACAGATACGGCAACGCCGACCAGCACGTCGACACCGACAGATACAGCAACGCCGACCAGCACGCCGACACCGACAGATACGGCAACGCCGACCAGCACGTCGACACCGACAGATACGGCAACGCCGACCAGCACGTCAACGCCAACAGATACGGAAACGCTGACCAGAACACCAACGCCAAGGGGCACGCCAGGGCCCCCCGGAACGCCAATGACGACGGATACGGTGGTCTCCTTCGTGACGCCCACCAGTACCGTCACGCCAACCCAACCACCGGGTTCCACCGTCACATCAGCACGAATTCCAACGCCTGGTGCGACACCAACCAGCGCGGTTACCGGCGGTCCGTTTCGGGTGTACGTGCCGCTTCTGCGTCGTTAAGGCGTGTTTCAAACCTGAGTTCATCTGGAAGGTTGTGGGGAGATTATGCCTCCTCGCAACCCCTGGTTCCGCTCGCGGCGGTCGCGCGCCCTGGCGAAACTATGACCCGCCTGCCTCGGCAGGTAGTACCGTTACCAAAGCACGAAAGCGATGCCGCATTCTCGCCCCGAGCGGAGCGAGGGGTCTTGCAGCGCGACGGCGGATTCTTCGTTGGCCATCACCGACAGCGCCGCGGGCAACGTTGCCCGCGGGGCATTGATCGTGCGCCTGCCCTCCGGCGACGCGCCAGGTGATAAGAATGTCACCTTTAGGCTCCGCGCAGCCCTGCAAGGGTCCGTGCTGGTGCAGACTTTTGACACAACCGAAGTGCTCAAGCGCAATGCGGTGAGTGTTTCCGTAACACCAACTCTTTACACAATCGTGCGGAGAACGGGGCGTCTCCGAACGTGTGCGCCAGGATTTGTGTTAAAGGTCAGTCACCTGTAGCCGTATGCGATTTAGGGGACATTTATAACGAAACGTTACTCTTTGCCAGAAGGCAGGGCACGGGTAAACCTGGTTTCCGCGATTCTTACGTCAGGAACTCTGTGGCTTCGCCGCACAGCAACGAGATGAAAGAGTTGTCCTGGAGGGTGCAGCCTTCCCGGACCCTCCGCGCGGGCAGTGGCCTGGGCAGACACAGGGAGGTTGCATCCTCCCAAACCCCTCTAAGGGGAGGTTCGCCAGGTCGGCAGCATTGTCCGACGGTAACACCCGTCACCAACTCAGACACAAACAATGGAGGGAGAGGGGCGTGGCACAAAAATATTCATTCCGGACCCTCATGACTATCGGTGTCGGCCTGGCTATTCTGATCGGCACAGCGTGGGTTCTGTTCAATGCAACCCCGGCTTCGGCTACCATTCCCAACCGCCAGTCCTGGAGCCATGTGCCGGGTACATGCCCCCCCACCGTTCAGGGCGCTGTCTTCGCCCGCGCCGGCGATAACTGTGGCGGCGGCGGCACTACCTTCGACACCGCCCAGGGGTACGGTCACGCCATCATTCGTGATCAGGCCAGCCCCACTGCCCCCTGCGAGGGTGGGCGCACCAGCGGCGTTTGCTACCGCAAGTGGTACACTGGCTTTGATAGCAGCGGCAACCGGCGGATTGGTCTGGCCCTTTCGCCTGACGGGATCACCTGGACGCGCGTTGTCGGTGCCGGTGGCCTGGGTAGCGTGCTCGGCTTTGGCCCCGCCGGGCGCTTCGATAGCGCCAACACCTCCTTTCCCACCGTTATCCGCACCAGCGCCGGTTACCAGATGTGGTACGTCGGCGGCAACGGCAGCATCTTCAGCATCGGCACCGCTACCTCGACCGATGGCATCACCTGGACACGGGTGAACGGCCCGCTGGCCGAGGGCGCGGTGTTGCGCCCGTCTGGCGTTGCCGGCACGTTCGATCAGAGCATCGTCGCCTCTCCAAGGGTCATTCTCGATCAGGCCAGCACGGCGGCGCCCTGCGAAGCCGGACGCACCAGCGGCGTCTGCTATCGTATGTGGTACCAGGGCGTCGCCGGAACGCCGTTCAACATCGGCTATGCCGTTTCCCCTGATGGCCTGAACTGGACGCGCGTCCCTGGCTCGGGAAGCGGCGGATCGGTGATCGGCCAGGGCCCGGCAGGAACGTTCGACTCGGCGAACGCGGCGGTCGCCTCGGTGGTGAAGGACGGGCCGCTGTTCCGGATGTGGTACCAGGCCCAGGACAACGCTGGCGTCTATCGCATTGGCCACGTGGTTTCGACCAATGGCGTCGCCTGGGTGCGCCCCGTCCCCAATACGGCCGTGTGGACGGGAGCGGACGACCCGGGTACTCTCTCGCCGGACTACGTCTGGGCGCCTTTTGTGCTCAAGGAGGGCCTGACCTACCGGATGTGGTACAACCACACCACGCGCGAGAACTCGCAACGGGTCGGCCTGGCCACCATGACCCCTGGCACGGCTCTGACCAATCTTGCCCTCAGCCAGACGGATAACACCTACACCCTGAGCTTCACCACGAGCGCCAGCATCCCCGCGGGGGGCTATGTGCTGATCACCCTGCCGTCCAGCATCCCTTTCGGTGACGTAACGCCGGGCACGTTGACCGGCTTCTCGGCGGGGGCCACCCTGGTAGCCGACCCGGCGGCGCTGACCGATGCCGATGCTGGCGGGGTGAGCCGCGGCGCGCTGGTCGTGCGCCTGCCGAATAGCGACGCCCCCGGTCCGAAGACGGTGAGCTTCACCCTGGCGACACAGCCCGCCAGCGATGCCACGGTGCTGGTGCAGAGCTTCGATTCGCGGGAGGTGCTGGAGCGTGGCAGCGTAACGATTGCCGGCAGCGGAATCATCCCGACGCCAACCCCTTCGCCGACGCCAACCGCGTCCGCTACGCCAACCAATACCCCTACGGCAACCAGCACGCCCCTGCCAACCGCGACGGGCACCGCAGGGCCCACAGCGACTCCAACCAGCACAGCGACGCCTACAAGCACGGCAACGCTTACCAGTACTCCTACCAGCACGCCAACCCCGACCCCGGCGCCCGGCGCGAATAGCCAGCCCTGGCAGCAGGTGGCCGGACCTTGCGCCTCTCTCGGTGGCGCGGTGTTCAGCCGCGTGGGCGACGCCTGCGGCGGCAGCGGCACCAGTTTCGACGCCCCCGAGATCTACCCCCCGCAGGTTTTGCGCGATAGCGCCTCCCCCGCCGCCCCCTGCGAGAACGGGCGCACCAGCGGCCTCTGCTATCGCATGTGGTACGTCGGCACCGACCTCCCCCCGTTCTATGAACGCCGCATCGGCTACGCCGTTTCTCCCGATGGTGTCGCCTGGACC
>JAOACN010000432.1 GCA_026417815.1 Chloroflexaceae bacterium
GGGCCAGGGCCGGGGCATCGCCCTGCTCGCGGGCGGCGTACACATCGCCCACGCGCACCAGATCGGCAGCGTCACAGGCCGCCGGCCAGGCATCGAGCAGGGCGGTGGTGCGACTGAACGTATGCGGCTGCAGGTAGAGCACCAGCCGCCGCCCCGGAAAGCGCGCCCTGGCCGCCTCCAGCGTGGCGCGGGCCTCGGTGGGGTGGTGGGCGTAGTCATCAACCACGGTGACGCCCGCGGCTTCGCCTTTGATCTCGAAGCGCCGCGCCGTGCCACGGAAGGCGGCCAGGGCGCGCGCGGCAGCGTCGAGGGGGGCCTGGAGCAGCGCGCAGACGGCCAGGGCCGCCAGGGCGTTGCGGACGTTGTGGCGCCCGGACAGGCGCAGGCTGAGGCTGCCGAGGCGCTGCTGGGCGAAACGTTGCCGGTTGTAGCGCCACAGATCGAAGCGCGCGCCGCCGTCGGCGGTGGGCGCCACCCCGCTGGCCGACCAGTCGAACGGCGCCAGGCGGCACGAGACCGGGTCGGTGGCCAGGGCCTCTTCGATGCCGTACAGCGTCGCCCCGGTCAGACCGAGGGCCAGGGCGCCCGGATCGTCGCCACAGAGCACCACCCGGTCGGGGGAGGGCGCCAGGGCGGCGAAGCGGGCGAAGGCAGCGGCGTACTCCTCAGCGGAGGGGTAGATGTCGGGATGATCCCACTCCACGTTCGTTATTACCGCAACGGCAGGACGCAGGGCCAGGAAGACCCGTTCGTACTCATCGGCCTCGATCACCAGGGGCGCGTCGGGGCGACCCCAGGCGGCGTTGCCGCCCAGGTCGGGCGCCTCGGCGCCGATCAGGTAGCCCACCTCGATGCCGGCCCCCCGCAGCGCCAAGGCGATCATGGCGCTGGTGGTCGTCTTGCCATGGGCGCCGGCCACGGCCACCACCGGGCGCTGCTGCGACCACTCGCGCCACAGGTCGGCCCGGCTGAGGACGGGGATGCCCGCGGCGCGGGCCGCGACCAGCTCCAGGTGATCGGGGCGCACGGCAGCCGTGGCCAGCACCGCATCGGCGCCGGCGACGTGGGCCGGCGCGTGGCCCTGATGGATCGTGGCGCCACGGGCGGCCAGCGCCGCGGTAAGGCGGTTGGCGCTCAGATCCGACCCACTGACGCTGTGGCCCTGGTCGAGCAAGATCGCGGCGATGGCGCTCATGCCCGACCCGGCAATGCCGATGATGTGGTAGCGCATGCCGGTTTTGCGTGCCCCTTAACTCTACTTTGTCACGTGCCGCGGCTTCCGCACGCCCCTGCCTGATGGGAGGACTTCGCCCTTTCGCGTCCTCCTGGTTCAGGGCTTCCAGACCTTCGGGAAGTTGACGACCACCAGAATAATCAAAATCAGAAAGAAGATCGTAATCAGCGACGGGATGAACGCGCCCACGTCAGGGAGCGTATTCAGGAAGCGGTCCAGCGGATCGATCGCGACGCCCCCGGCGTCCCGATACTCCGTCCAGAAGCTCACCGCCGCGTTAGACCAGAGCAGGACCACCAGCGCACCAGCGAAGAGGCCCAGGGGTTGGGCCAGCGGCTCCTTGGGGCTGGGGTTGCCGCGCCAGCCGGCGGTCTTGTTGAAGAAGAAGCCCAGGAACACCAGGGCCACGAAGGTGATCACCCGAAAGAAGAGCGGGATCTGCAACGTCGGGCTGATCAGCGGATCGAGTTCCGGCGCGGCGTTGGGGTCCTGCCCGAGCAAGAAGGCGATCAGGGCAGGGCCATTCTGCCAGAGACGGTTGATGACCCCGATCACGAAATTGCCACCCTGCACGGTGAGCACATAGGCGGCAATCGTCCAGAGGGTCACGGTGAGCATATTGCGAAACCCTTGCTGGAAGCCCCAGTACCCGCCGATGGCCAGCACGATCAACAAGAGGGCCACCCCGGTGAGGGTCAGGGTGATCGAAGCCTGCGCAAGTGGTATGAGTTGGCCTGCTCCAGTGAGATCCATCAGCCACCCCTCCTTGCGGCGAGACCAAGCAGCGCATCGGCAAGGTTCCGCGCGGCGTCGGGCCGGGCCAGCGCCCGGCTCCGGGCGGCCATTCGCGCGCGTTCCGCCGGATCGTGAATCAGGCGGACCATCGTCTGGAAGAGCGGCCCTGCCTGCGGTGGTCCGCTGCCGAGCATCGCCGCGTCGGGCACCTTTACCGCGGCGCCGTGGCGCACCAGGTAATCGGCATTGTCGTCTTGATGAACATAGGGGTAGGGCACGAGGATGGCCGGGAGTCCCGCGGCGGGCAGTTCCGCCAGGGTAGAGGCGCCGCTACGACACACGGCCAGGTCAGCCGCGCCGAAGGCGCGGAGCATCGTGTGCGGCCCGGCGTCGCCGCCGAGGTAAGGAAAGAGTCGGTACCGCGCCCGCAGGGTCGCCGGCAGGCGCCCGGCTGCTTCCCGCAGCCAGACCTCATCGCCCTCGCGGCCACAGACGTGGATGATCTGACAGTGAGCGAGCAGATCCGGCAGCAGGGCCTGCACGGCCTGGTTGAGGCTGCGCGCGCCGCGGCTCCCGCCATACACCAGCACCACCGGCAGATCGTCCGAGAGGTCGAAGGCCCGCCGGCAGGTTGGGCGATCCTGCGCGAACAACTCCGGGCGCACGGGGTAGCCGGTCACCAGGGCGCGGGGATGGCCGGGCCGCAGGCCCAGGTAGGGCAGGGACTCTTCGACGCTGGTCGCCGTAAGGGTGGCGATGCGTGAGAGGAAGCGCACGGCCAGACCGGGCACGACGTCGGGCAGGTAGATCAGCGTGGGCACGCCGCGGCTGCGGGCAGCGAGGAACAGGGGCACACAGACGTAGCCACCGGTGCCCAGAATGGCCCGCGGGCGCACCTCGGCGAGCAGGCGCCACGCCGCGCGCGCGCCGGCGGCGATGGTCACGGCGCCGCGGACCAGTCCCAACGGCCCGCGTCCGCGCAGGGCCGCGGCGGGAAGCCCCCGGAAGGGCAACTGGCTCTCGCTGGCCACGATGCGTTCCTCCATACCGCCGATGCTCCCCACGTACACCAGGCGCGGCGCGGCATCGCCCGGCCTAGCGCCGGCGATAGCTGCGGCGACCGCCAGGGCCGGGTAGACGTGACCGCCCGTGCCCCCGCCAGACAAAACGATGCTGCAGGGCGAGGAAGGCGGGGAAGCGCCGAAGGGGCGGGGCATCGGTAATCTCCTGAGC
>JAOACN010000138.1 GCA_026417815.1 Chloroflexaceae bacterium
TCGTCGGCAGCGTCAGATGTGTATAAGAGACAGGTGGTCACGCGCGCGAACGGTGATGCCGCCCTCGACGGTGTAACGGCGGGCGTTGTCGAGCAACTGATAGACAATCTGGCGCACCTGGTCGTAGTCACCCAGCACGGGCCGCAGGTCAGCGGCGAGATCGATCGTCAGGGTCAGGCCCTTAGCCTTGATCTGGCTCTGCAGGGGGAAGGCGGCTTCGCCGATGGGGCGGGCCAGATCCATCGGTTCAAGTTCGGTGTTGAGGGTGCCGGCATCGAGGTTGGCGATCACGATCACGTTGTTTACCAGGCCGGTCATGTTGTTGGCGTGCTGGCGGATCGACTCGATAAACACCCGCTGTTCTTCCTCCATCGGGCCGGCCAGACCGCGCAGGAGCAGATCGGCGTTGCCGCGGATCACGGTCAATGGCGTGCGCAGTTCGTGCGAAATCGTACCGATGAAGTTGGTCTTGGCGCGATCGACCGTTACTTCGGCGGTCATGTCCTGCAAGAGGCAGACGTAGCCGGAGCGCGTACCATCGCCAGCGATCACCGGAGCGACGGTTGCCCGCACGATGTAGTCGCCGAGGGTGTAGAGATCATTGGCGCGCTGAGAACCGAACCCCGGCACGCCCTCGACCAGGCGATTGAGCGGAATATCGCTCAACCGCGCGGGCAAGGGCGCGCCATCGGGCAGGTTCATCAAGCGACGGGTTGCGCGGTTGATCAACTTGATGTTCCCCAGATCATCAACCACGACAATGCCATCGGTAATGCTCTCCACGATCGCCGCCCGCTGGCTCGCCTCGGCCTGTACCTGCCCGTAGAGCCGCACCAGGTATTCGGTCATCTGGTTAAAACTGGTGGCGAGCTGGCCGATTTCGTTCTCGGACACGATATAGGCGCGCCGATTGGTATCGCCATGGCTGATTGCCCTGGCCGTTGCGGCCAGTTCCTCAAGCGGGCGAGTGATCAAGCGGGCGATGCTCACCCCGGCGACGATGATCACCAGCGACAGCACCACAATCAAGGTTACGATCGGACCGAGGGTGCTGTTCCAGGTATCCATCACGTAGTCGCGGGAGAGGGCCGGCGCCAGAATACCCACATTGCTGCCGCGAACGATCAGGGGCACGTAGGCAAACTGATATTCCCGTTCACCGATCACCTCGCGGCTGAAGAGCGCCCCGGCAACCGGCGTTGCGCTCCCGGCGAACTTGCTCAACAACTCCAGGCGCATTGGCGGCGCGTTCCCCGCACCGCTGGCATCAAAGGTGCTGCTCACCACGCGGCCAGCATTGTCGTAGATCGTAATGCCCGCAGCCTGGGAGCGGACCGCCAGCGCGGCCAGGAGGTTGTCAAGGCGGGTTGCGGCGATCAGCCCGCCCACGACCTCGTCACCCGCGCGCACCGGAGCGATGGTCGCAAAATAGAGTTGATTGGTATCAGCAAAACGAATTAAACCGGCATATTTATCGCCATACTCATCGGATTGACCGCTAAGAACACGGCTGGTAAACCATGCGCCACTCAGATCTAATGAAGGATGCGTAATATACTCATCTGAAACAACGTCTCTGGAACGCTCATAGTCAACCAGGGTCTTCCCGTTGCGGTCGAAGGCAATCAGGCGGTCGAGGTAGACCTCGTTGCGCCTGGCGCCAACGCGGAAGAAGGGGTCAAGGGCGAGGGACAGCCCTGACACATCGCTGCGAGCCAGCGCATCGGCCACTGCCGGGGCGCCGTTTGTCTCATTGGGAAGCGCAAAGGCGACCTCGCGCAAAAACTGCAGGTTCGCCTGCTCCTGGCTCACCAGCGCATCATTGGCCGACCGCGTGACGGCGGCAAGGTGATTGTCAAAGCGCTCCTGGAGCGACTGCCCTACCAGATAGAACACCACCATCCCTCCCGCCACTGCCACGATCAGCGTCAGCAGCAGGAAGGGGAAAATAATCTGGTAGCGTAGTTGGGAGTTGAATTCTTTCCACAACCGCTTCATCGTGGTCCATCCTGGTACACGTGAACGGCCAGACGACCCGATCACGCCGGTAGTGTCACATCGAGCGGAGTGACAGAACCATGATTAGTATAGGTTCCCGGCACAGCGGGATCAATAGGAGTCGGGTTATAACTCTCTAACACTTTTGTAAAGTCAGCCGATTAGACGCTTTGGCAGTGCGCGCCGCGCCAGGAAATGCCTGGCGCAGCGTCGGCGGGCCTTTTCGTCACCCTCACCCCTGCCCAACCCGGGGATGACCCCATATGGTATACTATGAAGCATTTAGAGCACCAGGTTAGCACAGGCGCGACGATGTTCCCCGGCCCGTGTGCCGGTTGTGGGAAGGTCAGGGGGGCGTGGCCCGCTCGGGTCTTCCCTGGCTGAGATCCCCATGCAGCTACGCTTTCTGGGTACCGGCACCTCGATGGGCGTTCCCGTGATCGGTTGCACGTGTAAGGTATGCACCTCATCCGATCCTCGGAACCGGCGCACCCGCACCTCGGCGCTGCTCCGCACGCCCGAGACGACGATCCTGATTGACGCGGGACCGGATTTCCGCGCCCAGGCCCTTGCCGCCGGCCTGCGGCACCTGGACGCCGTCCTCCTCACCCACTCACATTTCGACCACGTCGCCGGGCTGGATGACCTGCGTCCGCTCTGCCAGCGGCGCGGCTGTGTGCCCGTCTATGGGGCCCCGCACACCCTGGCCGAGGTGCGCGAACGCTTCGCCTACGCCTTCGACGAAACCTCGGCCGGATCCACCCGCCCCAGCCTCGATCTCCGCCCGGTAACTGCGCCATTTGTCATCGGCGGCATGGAGATCCGGCCCTTCGACATTCTCCACGGCACCTGGACGATCACCGGCTATCGGGTTGGCGGGTTAGGCTACGTCACCGACGCCAGCGCCATCCCCCCGGCCTCGTGGAGGCTGCTCCAGGATCTCGAGGTGCTGGTGCTTAACGCGCTGCGGCACGAACCGCATCCCACCCACTTCACCCTGGCCCAGGCCCTGGAGGTGATTGCGGCCCTGGGGCCACGACGGGCGTACCTCGTCCATATGACCCATAACCTCGACCACGCCGACGGCAGGTGGCTGCCTCCCGGCGTGGAGTTCGCCTACGACGGCCTGGAGGTGACCATCGAGTCGTGAGGCTCGCAGCGGCGCCAGTGGCGCCCCGCCGCCTGACGACCCCGGGCTGACCATGCGCATCGGCATTGACGCTCGTCTTAACGCCTATCGTCAGGGCGGGATCGCCCAGTACACCCGCCAGCTCCTCACGGCGCTCGCCGCGGAGGCCCCCGATGACACCTTCGTTGCCCTACAGCATCACAGCCAGCGCCGCCCGCTGGTGGTCGCCGCCAACGTCGAGCGTGCCGCCCTGCTGACCCCGCCGCACAATCGCTTCGAGCAGGTGAGCCTGCCCCTCGAACTGTTGCCGCGGCGCCTCGACCTGCTCCACTGCCCCGACTTCATTGCCCCGCGCCGTCGGCCCTGCCCGGCGGTGATCACCGTGCATGACCTGGCCTTCCTCCACTTTCCCGAGATCCTCGACGCCGACGCCCGCCGCTACTACAGCCAGGTGCGCGCGGCCGTCCATACTGCCGAGGCGATCATCACGGTCTCCCAGGCCACTCGCGCCGACATTGCCAGCCTGCTCGACGTGCCGCCCGAACGGGTGGACGTGGTCTACGAGGCGGCTGACCCGCGCTTTGCGCCAGTGGCGGTCACCCCGGGTGAGCAGCGGGTGATCAACGGCTGCAGGGTGGAAGCCGGGGGCTTTCTTCTCTTCGTCAGCACCGTGGAGCCACGTAAGAACCTGACAACCCTGCTGCGGGCGCTGCGCCTCTGCCTTGATCGGCGCCCCAGAGTGGCGTATCGCCTGATTGTCGCTGGCGGTCGTGGCTGGCTTGACGAGCCGATCTACGACCTGGTCGGCGAACTGCGCCTGCGCGACGCGGTGCACTTCCTGGGGGCCGTCGGCCTCGAGGATTTGCCCTGGCTCTACAGCGCCTGCCGGCTGTACGTCAATCCCTCCCTCTACGAGGGTTTTGGCCTGCCGGCCCTCGAGGCGCTGGCCTGTGGCGCGCCCAGCCTGGTGGCCGACACCAGCAGCCTGCCCGAAGTGGTGGGCGACGCGGCCCGCCTTGTCCCGCCCCGGGAGGTGGAAGCCTGGGCCGATGCGATCGCGGGCCTGTGGAACGACGACGCGGCACGGGCCGATCTGTCCCGGCGGGGCCCTGAACGGGCCGCGCTCTTCTCCTGGCGCCGCGCCGCACGGGAAACGCTGGCGATCTATCGTCGCGTGGGCGCGCAGGGCCGGTAACTTCTGGAGGGTTCGGGAAGGATTACGCCTGTTGGAGCGCCGGATGCAGCCTGGTGGCGGCCAGCCAGGCCTCGATCCCTTCAGCCGGCTGCACCCCCTGTTCGGTGACGATACCGGCCAGCGCGGAAAGGGGGGTCAGATCATAGTAGAGGTTAGTGATCCGCACCCCTGGCGGGGCCGCGTCCCAGACCTGTTCGGGAGGCCAGAGGGCCTGGGCGGGCGGCACATAGCCTGGAGGAAGGAACTTCTCGCTGCCGCACAGGGTATACATCGGCACCTTGCTGGCGCCTGCGGCCAGGGCGATGGCGTAGGTGCCCACCTTGTTGACCAGACCGTTGGCGTCGAGGTAATCGGCGCCGACCAGCACCAGGTGCATCTGCGGGACCATGGCCACCGCCAGGGCGTCAATCACCAGGGTGACCTCGATGCCGGCGCTGGCCAGTTCGCTGGCCAGGGCGCGCCCCTCACAGCCCGGGCGCCCCTCGGCGCAGACCACGCGGAAGCGCCTGCCGGCGCGTTGGGCGTGACGCAAGGCCGCCCGGACTGTCGTGCTCCGGCCATTGGTGAGGACCTGCCCATCCTCAGGGATCAGGCGCAGGGCCGTCTCGGCGATTGCGGCCTCATGGACGCGCAGCCAGCGCTTGAAATCACCGGTGGCATCGGCCACCTTGCGGCGCGCCTCATCGGCGGAGGTGGCGCCTTCAAGGCGCCAGAGCACACCATTGACCAGGTTCACCAGCGGGGCCATGGTCGGATGGGCGCGGATCAGCGCCCATCCGACGTCCAGCACCTGCTGGACCAAACCCTCCTTCTGTGCAGAATTGTCGGTGCGAACCAGACGTTGGAAGACCTCGGCGCTCTTTTCGGCCACCTCCACGGCCCCAGAGAGACTATCTTCTGCAATTGCGGCAATCGCCTGTCGGGTAAAGCTATCCACGCCTTCCATCCTGTACGTGCTGCTGAAGCCGGCGCCGGTTACCGGCGGTTGAGATCATGACAATCAGGATCTCCTCCATATGCATATGATACCGCATGCTGCGAGTGAACGGTGCACGGTGCGCAGGATTCGCACAGCCTGGTTGGAGGGGGGTACAGAGAAACATGGCTGCCTGCAGGGGCAACCCTGAGGGTTGTCCGCACAGGCAGCCACCTTTCCCCAGGTCGCAACGAGGAGCGATTCTTCGGGGCAAGGTCCCCTGCGCCGTCAGGATTTCTGGGAGCCGATGGAGCGCCGTTTGAGCAAGATGGTGAGGATCTCCCGAACCTGTTCAAGGGAAAAGGGCTTCGCCAGGAAGAGGTTCCCGCTTTGCTCAAGGGCGCTTCGGGTAGAGGCGCTAAGGGTGTCGCCACTCACGAAGATCAGGCGTTCGGCGAGGTCGGGGTTCTGCGCTCGAATGGCGCCGAGCAGATCGAAACCGTTCAGACCAGGCATTTTCACATCGCAGAGCACCACGTCAAACACTTCGCGCTCCACGATCTCCAGAGCCGCCTCGCCGCTACTCACGACGGTCGGGCGGTGGCCGAGCGAAACAAGGATGCGCTCGAGCAACTCCCCGACAGGCTCCTCGTCGTCCACCACCAGCACCCGCAGGCCCGAGACCGGCTCCTCGGCCTCGCTGGCGGGGAGCGCCGCTGGCGGTCGTTCGGCCGGCGCGGCGCGTACCGGGAGCGTGACCACCACACGCGTTCCGACCCCGATCTGGCTCTCGGCCCAGATCTGGCCCTCGTGCTCCTTGACGATCCCGAAGCAGATGGACAGCCCCAGACCGGTGCCCTGTCCCACCGGCTTGGTGGTAAAAAATGGATTAAATATCTTCTGCAGATCGCGCTCGGGAATACCCACGCCGGTATCAATCACCTCGACACGGATGTGCGCATCGTCAGCAGGGCCCCGGTCGAGACCGGTGCGCAGGGTGAGGGTGCCCCGGCCGCCTTTCTGGACCATGGCGTAGCGCGCGTTGGTGATCAGGTTCAAAAACACCTGTTGGAGCTGGTGGAAATCGGCAGTCGTAGGGGGCAGCGCCGGATCAAGCTCGAGCCTGACCCCGATGTTTTCGACCCGCAACTGGTACTGCTGGAGGGCGAGGGCGCGGCGGAGGGCCTCATTGACCGAGCCGGTCGTCCGTTCAGGTTTATGCTCGCGGGCGAAGATCAGCAGGTTCTGGACGATTTTTGCGGCCCGTTCGGCCTGCACGTAGATCTGTTCGAGATCCTGGCGCGGCTCGGGCGGCAGGCTTTCATCGCGCAGCAAGAGTTGCGCATACCCGCTGACGCTGGTGAGGGGATTGTTCAATTCGTGGGCCACACCGGCCACCAGCTGGCCGATGGCCGAGAGCTTCTCCGACTGCAGGAGCTGCTGCTCGAGGCGCCGGCGCTCGGTCAGGTTACGGGCGATGCAGTGCACCCCCTTTAACCCGACCCCATTCTGTATTCCCTGGGCCGAGACCTCAAGATACACCGGCTCGCCATCTTGGCGAACCAGTTCGAGTTCAAACGGAGCAACGCTACGCCCGGCGAGCAATTCGCGCAGATGGGGTTCGGCACTGGCCCACGACTCGGGGGCGCAGAGCGTGCGCAGGGGTCGCCCGACCAGTTCGGCCAGCGTGTAGCCGGTGAGCTGTTCGCCAACTTTGTTAATGGTTGTAATGGTTAACGTTTCATTGAGCATGAAGATCAAATCGTAGGCGTTAGCGAACAGATCGCGGTAGCGTTGTTCCGAAAGCTTCACCTGCTCGTAGAGACGGGCATTTTCGATGGCAATGGCGGCATAGTCGGCAAGGGTCGCCAGGAGGTACTCATCATTCTCCGAGAAGGTCCGATCGGCAATGCGATTATCAACCGCCAGGACGCCCTTAACCTTTGTGCCGAGCATAAGCGGCACCTGCAGAATGGCCCGCACGAGAAAGCCAGTTTTCACCTTGAGCGCGGCGCCGGCCCGTGACTGGTCGAGACGCACCGGCTTGCCGGTGCGGAAGACCTGCCCGGCGAGGGAGTCATCAATGGGGAGGCGCAGACTCTGGGCGCGCTGCTCGCCAACGTTCTTCGCCGCGCGGAGATAGAGTTCCTGCTGGGTTTCATCGTGCAGCAGGAGAAAACCCTCTTCGGCCTGGGTGATGAATACGCCGGCCTCGACGATCCGCTGGAGCAACTGCTCCTGATCCATCAGACCGGTGACCGACTTGCCGATGCGGTAGAGCACAGTCAGTTCCTGCACCCGTTGCTGGAGCGAGGCGGTGAGACGTTCCTTATCGCGGCGCAGGCGGCGCTCGCGCAGGGCCTGGTCAATGACGGCGCGAGCCTCGATGTCGGAGAAGGGCTTGATCAGGTAGTTCCGCGCTCCCAGGCGAAAGGCCTCCACGGCGATGCTTTCCGACCCGTGGGCGGTCATCAGGATCACAGGAACGTCGTGGCCCTCCTGGGCGATCATGCGCAGGAGGTCGAGACCGCTCATATCGGGAAGTTGCAGGTCAAGCAGGATCAGGTCGGGGAGGCGGCTACGGATGCGTTGTAGCCCCTGGCGCCCGCTGTGGGCGACAATGGCCGTAAATCCCAACTCAGGGAGCACATGCTTCGCCAGCAGGCTGGCAATATGCTCACTATCGTCAATTATGAGAATCTCTTCCATAGTTTTCCTGGCGCCTCTGGACCGGGGTCAGTTGGCGAAAGGCAACCGACGACACTGGGGCGCAGTAGCAGATTCTCTCAGTCGCCCCTGAGATACCAGCCAGGGGTTGCCGACAGTGAAAGCAAATTGTACACTACATTCCCTGGACGTGGCAAGTGGATGCGCACATAATCTGGTATGCCGATCACATCTGTTCTCACCATTGCGATCATCGGCGATCTCAACGCCGACCTGACTTTTACCATACCATTTTACCCCGAAGAAGGCGATGATGTGTCCGCGGACGGTCTCCGCTGGTACGGCGGCGGCGCCGGCCTCAACGTTGCCGTCGCGTTTACGCGCCTGGGGGCCACCGTGCGGCTGGTCGCCCGGGTGGGCAACGACCCGGCGGCAGAGATCGCCCTGGGCGCGGCGCGCCGGGTGGGTCTCGACGTGAGCCATGTCCAGCGCGACCAGGAGGCGCCGACCGGTCTGTGCGGCGTACTGGTCAGCCCGAGCGGGCAGCGCACCTTTGTAAGTTATCGGGGGGCCAATGTACGCTGCGATCCCGCAGCTATCGAGACGCTGGCGCTGGAACGTTGTGACCTGCTCTTCGTATGCGGTCACGCCTTGCTGGAGGGGCCGCAGCGAGCAACGGCGGTACGCGCGATTGACCTGGCGCAGGCGCGGGGCATTCCCGTGGCGTTGGACCTCTGTTTGCCAACCATCCGGGCGGCCCGCCGGCTGGTGCTCGCCCTGCTGCCGCGGCTCTGGTTGTTGACGTTGAACGAAGATGAACTGCGAGCGCTTGTTCCCGGCGCCAGCGTCCGCCCGGCGATGGACGAACTCTTGCTTTCCGGCGTGCGGCACGTTGCCATCAAGCGCGGCGCCCAGGGCTGCAGTGTGGGGGAAGGCGCCACCCGTTTGAATGTCTTGCCACCGGCCGTTACAGTTCTTGACACCAACGGCTGCGGCGATGCGTTCGCCGCGGGTTTTGCGTGGGCCTTGCTACGGGGGGCCGATCTCCCCAGCAGCGCCGCGATCGGCAACGTGATGGGCGCCCTGACCGCCAGTCGCTACGGCGCCGCCGAAGCCATCCCGACCCTGGCCGAGATCGCCGCCCGTCTCGATCATTCGCTGCATCACCTCCTGGCGCCTTCTTGAAAGGGGATTGCACCCGCCGCTACTCGTATAAACGCACCGTTATCGTAAAAGGATATGACCAGGGCGAGCAAAACCGGCAAGCGCGGTAAAAATGGCCAGGGCTGATGCAACGTCTGCGGGGCGAGACCCAAACTTCGGGTTTGCTGGTTGGCCGTGGCGGCAGCGCCGCCAGAACCAGCGAACAAACACCGTGCTGGGCGGCGTATCGTCCCGGACCCTGCCGCGGGAGATTCGGAGGGCCTGGAAAGGATCACCGCGGACGGAGAAGAAGAACGCAGGTGGAGACCCTCGCCTGTACCTGGAAAGGAGCACCGCATGGCCCCGCCCTGGAAGGAACGTCTGGATGCGCTGCGTATCCGTGATCTGCGGTCGATCTTCGGCGCCGCAAGACCGGTGATCGGAATGGTGCACTGCTGGCCGTTGCCCGGCGCGCCTGGCTACACGGGCTACGGGATGGGACCGATCATCGAGCACGCCGTGCGCGACGCCACTGCCCTGGCTGAAGGCGGCTGCCACGGGCTGATCGTCGAGAATATGTGGGACATCCCCTTCCGCGCCGGGCCGCACCTGCAACCCGAAAGCATCGCGACCCACGCCGTTGTGGCCCACGCAGTGCGCGAAGCCGTGCCCGAACTTCCCCTGGGCATCAACCTGGTGCATAACGGCGGCGTCGCGCTGCTTGGCATCGCCATCGCCGCCGGGGCCAGCTTCATCCGCGTCTGCATGTTCACCGGCGCGGGGGTATGGGACGCGGGCAGCTGGGACGAGGGCTGCGCCGCCGACCTGCTGCGTCGCCGTAAGGAACTGCACGCGGAGCATATCAAGATCTTCGCCGACGTGGACAAGAAGCATTCGGTGCGCTTCCCGGGCATTGACCTCGCCACCCATATCGAGTGGACGCGCTTTTTCGGCGCCGACGCGCTGATCGTCTCCGGACGCATGACCGGCGACGCGCCGGATCTGGAGAAGGTGCGCGAGGCCCGGCAACTGGCCGGTGACACGCCCCTGCTCCTCGGCAGCGGAACCGACGAACGCAACATTGGCCCGTTTATGGAGATTGCCGATGGCGTTATCGTGGGCAGCAGCATCAAAGTTGACGGCGAGATCGCCAATCCGGTTGATGTCGAACGAGTGCGGCGCTTCGTTCGCGCCGCAACAAGCTAACCTGAGCGCAGGAACCCGGGTTTCCGCAGGACTCTACGGCCTGACTGGTACCCCGGGGGGATATGCCGGCAGTACCTCTGGCGCGCCGCTGGCCCGACCCATGCGTCATTGGCGCGCCTTCCGGTCCGTGCTAAGCTACCTGCGTGAGCGAGCCTTCTAGCCAACATCCTGACCTGATCGCTCACCACTGTTGTTCCGGTTGGTCGGACTGAATCTCTGTTCGTGCGCCACAGCACCGTCCCAGCACTACATTGTACCACCGTCCCACCCAACGTCGCAGCAGAGGTTCAGCCGCACTACACGCTCAGGCTACCAGTACGTTGCTACGCACGTGCTCTGATCAGCCCGGAAGACAGTGAACCAGCCCCCGGCGCGCGCCGGGGGCTGGTTTTTTTGTCGGGCCAGACGGTGGCGCCACGCGGTCTGGCCTCAGGCAGGGGCAACCGGCTTCCCCACCCTTCCTCCGCGTATCCTCAAGCAACGAGGGTTCCTGGGAGGGTTGTGCCCTCCCAGGCTTTTCCCTTACAGAGGGCGCAAGCGTTCCTATTCGCCTTCGCCCAGGCTCAACCACACCTGGTAGACCACGCTCTTCTGCAGGCCAAGTTCGCGGGCCACGGCGCGGGCCGCCGCGCTGCCGGCATAGCCCTGGTCGCGCAACTGGCGCAGGCGCCGCGCGATCTCGGCTTCACTCGGTGGCGTTTCCGCCTCGGGGTGCACCTGGAGGCGATAGCGATCGCGTTTGCGCTCGCCGCTGGCGGCAAACCCTTCGATCACCAGGGTGTACTCGCCCCGCGGGCGCTGAAGGCTGAAATGGGTCACCATCTCGGTGACGGTGCCACGCCGGAACTCCTCGAAGCGCTTGGTCAGATCATTGGCGACGACGATGCGCCGGTCGCCGAGCACGGCCAGGATGTCGCGCAGCGCGTCGAGCAGGCGATGGGGCGCCTCAAAGCAGATGAGAGTGAACGTCAGGCCGGCCATCTCGGCGAGGAGTTGGCGGCGCTCCGCGCCCCGGCGGGGCAAAAAGCCCACGTAGGCGAAGCGGTCGGTGGGCAGGCCCGAGGCGACAAGAGCGGCGAGGAGCGCCGAGGGTCCGGGCACGGGTGACACGGGGAAGCCTGCCGCGATGCAGGCCCGTACCAGCTCGACGCCGGGATCGGAGATAGCGGGTGTGCCGGCATCGGAGACGAGGGCCACATCGCCCAGGGCCAGGGTCGCCAGAATGGCGTCGAGTCGGACGAGTTTGTTGTGTTCGTGGTAGGAGATGCAGGGGGTGGTGATGGCGTAGTGGTCGAGCAGGCGGCGGGTATGGCGAGTATCCTCGGCGGCGATCAGGCGCGCCTCGCGGAGAACGCGCAGGGCGCGCAGGGTGATGTCTTCCAGGTTGCCGATCGGCGTGGCGACAAGAAACAGGGTGCCCACGGTTCAACGCTCGGCGCGCAGGCGCGCCCGCCAGTAGTCGAGCAACTCGTCCACCATCGCGGGCACATCGATCGCTGGTTCCCAGCCGGTAGCGGCGCGCAGTTTGCTGTTGTCGCCCACCAGCACAGGCTCATCACTGGGACGGAGGCGGGCGGGGTCGACCCGCACCTCCACCGGCACACGGCCCCGCTG
>JAOACN010000230.1 GCA_026417815.1 Chloroflexaceae bacterium
TATTAGCCATGTCGTGTTAATCAGTGTTGAGATAATCATTAACCAGATGTAAAATGATGGTTAAAGAACGCTCTGGACACCAGATCAGGCTGCGAAGCAGGGGTGGGCCAGGGAAGGGTGTGGGAGGGGTACGTGTTCACCCTTCCCCGGGAGCGAGGGTATCTTGCCCTCGAATCCTGACGAGGGCGGGACGCCCTTGCTCCCAGGTCTGCGGGGTTACCCCAACTCTGAACACCTGCTGGGAAGGCACAGACTGCCCACGAGAATCTGTTATTATCCCGACGGGGCATACCGGCCCTGCCTCCCAAGGTGTATAAGGCGCAGCCCACCCACACTTCCCTTCCCGGGGGTAACGTGCTCCCGGCCCCTGCGCGCCACCCGGAGGGTTGCGCTATCGCCCGTCGGGGCGAACTTTTCGCTCCGACCGGCACGGGCCCGGGGAACCCCGGGTTTCCCTCCTCCGCCACCCGGCCCCGCCCACCGGCAGGGGGGAGGGGGAAACCCGGTTTCCCCATTGATGTTCAAACTTTCATAAAGGAAAAAACAATGCAACCTGGACCAAAAATCACCGAAGGCAAAACCAAAATCATCTATGCCCATCCCGACGATCCCCACCTGATCATCATGCGCCACAAAGATGGCATCACGGCCGGCGACGGGGCGCGGCGCAACGAGATCCCGGGCAAGGGCGCCCTGGCGGGCCGCACCACGGCCAACGTTTTTGCCCTGCTCAACCGCGCTGGCATCCCCACGCACTTCGTCAGCGCCCCCGAGCCGGAGATAACCATCGCCCGGCGCTGCATGATGCTGCCCCTCGAAGTGGTCATGCGCCGTCTGGCCACCGGCTCGTACCTGCGGCGGCATCCCGAGACGCCCGAAGGCAAACGCTTCGATCCGCCGCTGGTGGAGTTCTTTCTCAAAGATGACGCCGCGCACGATCCCCAGATCAGCGAGGCGGAGATCGTCGCGCGGAATCTCGCCACCCCCGTAGAGGTGCAGCAGATGATCGACACGGGACGCCGGGTGTTCGCCGTGCTCGAGGCGGCCTGGGCCGCGCAGGAGGTCACCCTGGTGGACCTGAAGATCGAGTTCGGGCGGGCGGGGGGCGCCTTGCTCGTGGCCGATGTGATCGACAACGACTCATGGCGCATCTGGCCCGGGGGCGAAAAGGGGCGCATGCTCGACAAGCAGGTCTACCGCAACGCCGCCACGGTGGACGAAGCGGTGCTCGCCGACGTGCGGGCGCGCTATGAACAGGTCGCGGCAATGACGGACGCATTCGCCGCGTATGGCCCGTCTGCCTGATAGAGGGTTTGAGAGGGCCAGGCCCTTCCAGGATTTCTCCACGCCCCTGCCTGAGGGGAGGGTGTGGGAGGGCCAGGCCCTCCCACATTCGTTAGTTGAACTCACGCATCGTTGGGGTTGAGGGCCCGGAACGCCAACCCGGCAACCGCCGCCGCGGCAAAATTGGCGACCAGGTAGATCCAGATGTTGGCCCAGTCCGACAGGCCCATCAGCGTGACGCCCAGGGCCACCGCCGGATTGAAGGCGCCGCCGGAGATTGAACTTACCGCATAGGCCCCCGCCAGCACCGTAAAGCCGATCGCCAGGCCGTAGAACGAGTTGCCGCTCGTGCCTCTGGCGGTGGCGACGTTCAGCACCACGAAACACAGGGCAAAGGTAAACAGGAACTCGGCGATCAACGCCGGGAGGATCTGCCGCGCGCCGGGGGTAAGCGCCGGGAAGCCCTTCAAAAACAGCACCAGCCCGGCGGCCACGGCGCCGGCAATGAACTGGGCCACCATGTAGGTGATCAGGTCGTTGACGGAGAGCCTGCCGCGCACATAGACCGCCAGGCTCACCGCGGGGTTGTAGTGCCCGCCCGAGAGATGCCCGCCAGCGAAGATCATGACCATCAGGACCGAGCCGATTGCCAGGGGGGCGAGGTTGCCCGCGCCCGGTTCGATCACCGTCATACCGATCGTGAACACCAGAAAAAACGCCCCGATGAACTCCATAACGGCCTTAGCCATGGGCCTGCCTCTCCTTCGGTTCAATCCGCCTGCACGGAAAAGGACCACGCCAGCACAACAGCGAGGCAAACGCTCACCGCTGCCACTTCCTCATGGAAAACGCGTAAAAGAAAGATATGTACTCGTGGGCCTTCATACAGTACCACAAGACGGCACGATGAACAAGTGGGCTATGGCTGAGGTGAAAACAGACCGTGGAGGGGAGGACCGGGGAGGGCAAAGCCCTCCCAGGAGCATTATTACGTCAAGTCATGATGAAGGTAGCGCCTACCCGCGTCACTCACCCGGATCACTGACCGGCGGCGCGCAACCCGCCGCGGCCCCCGCCTCGGCAATGGCCGTCGCCGGGGCCGCCTCGTGGGCGAAGGAGCG